>NZ_JASJSI010000020.1:0-56750 GCF_030237085.1 Stenotrophomonas maltophilia group sp. Smal32 | reverse complement strand
GCGTGAGCGCCATGGATGGCGCGACCGAGCCTACAGGGACGTATTTACGGCGTCCCCCGCAACCGGACCCACCCCGCCATCCCACGGGAAGTCCGCCTTTGCCGTTGCTTCGGCAGTTGCAGTTGACGTTGCTTGAGGCGGGTGCAGGGCGCAGCCCTGCCAGTACCCCCACCCCGGCCGGGCTGGCAGAATAGGCGTCTCTGCCGTTATCCGAAGCCGACGATGCGCCTCTCCCAGTTCCACCTGCACACCACCAAGGAAACTCCCAGCGACGCCGAGCTCACCAGCCACCGGCTGATGCTGCGTGCGGGCATGATCCGCAAGCTTGCATCGGGCCTGTACACCTGGTCGCCGCTGGGCCTGCGCGTGCTGCGCAAGGTCGAGCGCATCGTGCGCGAGGAAATGGACCGTGCCGGTGCCGTGGAATTCCAGATCCCGACCATCCAGCCGAAGGAACTGTGGGAGCAGACCGGTCGCTGGCAGAAGTTCGGCCCGCAGCTGCTGAAGATCAAGGACCGCAAGGACCAGGTCTTCTGCTACAGCCCGACCGCCGAAGAAGCCGCCTGCGACTTCGCGCGCAGCGAGCTGTCCAGCTACAAGCAGCTGCCGGTGAACTTCTACCAGGTGCAGACCAAGTTCCGCGACGAGATCCGCCCACGCTTCGGCGTGATGCGTTCGCGCGAGTTCCTGATGAAGGACGCCTACTCGTTCCACCTGCATGATGAATGCCTGGTGCGCGAGTACGAGAACATGAAGTCGGCCTACAGCCGCATCTTCACCCGCCTCGGCCTGGATTTCCGCATGGTGCAGGCCGACTCCGGTGCGATCGGCGGCGATGCCTCGCAGGAATTCCACGTGATCGCCGATTCCGGCGAAGACGCGCTGGTGTTCTCCACCGGCTCGGATTACGCGGCCAACATGGAAGCGGCGATCAGCGCCGATCCGGCCCCGCGTGCGGCCGCCGCTGAAGCGATGCGCAAGGTCGACACGCCCACCCAGAAGACCTGCGAGGACGTCGCGGCCCTGCTCGGCATCGACCTGCAGCGCACCGTGAAGTCGGTGGCGCTGGTCGCCGGCGAAGGCGACGCACAGCAGTTCGTGCTGGTGCTGGTGCGCGGCGACCATGAAGTCAACGAGATCAAGCTGGCCAAGGTCGCCGGCCTGGACGAGCAACGCTTTGCCAGCGAAGCAGAGATCGCCGAGTACCTGGGCAGCGTGCCCGGCTTCCTCGGCCCGGTCGCGCCTGCGAAGGCCATCCGCGTGGTCGCCGATCGCGAAGTGGCCGCGATGTCCGACTTCGTCGTCGGCGCCAACGAAGCTGGTTTCCACCTGGCCGGCGTCAACTGGGGCCGTGACCTGCCGGAACCGGAAGTGGCCGACATCCGCAACGTGCGTGCCGGTGACCGCGCGCTGGACGGCGGCGAACTGAAGATCGCCCGCGGCATCGAAGTCGGCCACGTATTCCAGCTCGGCCGCAAGTACGCCGAAGCACTGGATGCCACCGTGCTGGACGAGAACGGCAAGGCCGCGGTGATGGCGATGGGCTGCTACGGCATCGGCATCTCGCGCGTGGTGGCTGCCGCGATCGAACAGAACCATGACGATGCCGGCATCATCTGGCCGGACGCGATGGCGCCGTGGCAGGTGGTGGTGTGCGTGATCAACCCGAAGGGCGACGTTGCCGTCGCCGATGCAGCGTCCAGCCTGCTGCAGGAACTTCGCGACGCCGGCCTCGATGCCGCGCTGGACGACCGTGGCCTGCGCCCGGGCGCGATGTTCGCCGACATGGAACTGATCGGCATCCCGCACCGCGTGGTGGTGAGCGAGCGTGGCCTGGCCGCCGGTACCTACGAGTACCGCTCGCGCCGCGCCAGCGAAGCGGAAAGCCTGGACAAGGCCACCCTGCTGCAGCGACTGCAGGGCTGATCGCAGAAAGGACCGGGGCATGCCCCGGTCTTTTTTTGCGTTTCCGCCACGTCACCGATATTGCAGCGGACATAATCCGGTCAAAATCGACGCAATGCAGCCGGTACGTCGCCAAGCCCTGTCCTGTCTGCATTTGTGCTTGGAATAATTCATCTCTATTCTGTGCTGCGACGCCATGGACTGGCTCGTCCCGTCCACACATTAGTTTCCGGAGTAACCGTAAATGAGCATTGACCTGACCGGCCTGTCGGCACGCGAACTGGGCGCCCTGATCCGCACCGCCAAGAAGCAGCAGACCATCGTCGCCAAGCGCCGGCCAATCACCAAGGTCCGGGCCCAGCTGACCAAGCTGGCCAAGACCGAGGGTTACACCATCGAAGAACTGTTCGGCGGCGCCCCGGCCCCGCGCGCGCGCAAGGCCGCCCCGGCAGCCAAGGCACCGTCCAAGACCGCCGGCCGCAAGCTGGGCAAGGTGGCACCGAAGTACCGCAACCCGGCCAACCCGAAGGAAACCTGGACCGGTCGTGGCAAGCAGCCGCGCTGGATGGCCGAGCTGACCGCCAAGGGCAACAAGAAGCCGGAAGATTTCCTGATCAAGAAGGCCTGAGGCCAGGATCAGGTTGCAATGAAAAACGCCGGCGGAAGCCGGCGTTTCTTGTTTGTAGAGCCGAGCCCACGCTCGGCTATCCATATGCAAAGCCGAGCATGGGCTCGGCTCTACAGGGTTTTGCGCGCCGGCATCAGCAGGTTGCCGAACAGCAGGCCGGCCACCAGCGCCATCACCACGTTGAGCACGGTGAGGAACACGCTCTGGCCAGCGCCGACATCCTGCTGCTGGACCAGGGTCAGCACGCCGCGCAGGCTGGTGCTGCCGGGCACCATCATGATGATGCCGGGCAGGCGGATGATCGCGCCCGGTCGGCCCACCAGGCGGCCAAACAGATTGCCACCGGCGGTCAGCAGCATCGCCGACAGGAAGATGCCGGCCGGCGCACCCCAGGCGTGGCCGCCGAACTTGGAGATCGCATAACCGGCCACCGAAGCGGCGATTACCCAGGGATAGTCGCGGCGGTTGGCCTTGAACAACATCGCGAAGGCGAATGCTGCGGTCAGCAGTGAACCCCACTCCACCCACGGCCCCTGCGGCCGCGTGGCGCGGATCACCGGGTCCAGGCCGAGTACGTCGGCCAGGGTCACCGCGATCATCGCGCCCACGCTGAGCTTCATGATGGTGGTCAACGCGCCGGCGAAGCGCGCGGTACCGGAGACCCAGTGCTGGCTGGCGAGTTCATTGACCGCATTGGTCAGCGACATGCCGGGCAGCAACACCACCAGCGAGGCGATGATCACCGTGTTGAGGTTGAGTGCGCCGACAAAGGACGCGACCAGGGTTGCGACCATGCCGGCCAGCAGCGCCGCCAGCGCCTCGGCCGCTTCGCGGGTGGCCGGGCGACGGTCGGTGACCATGCCGAGCAGGCCGATCATCAGGCCGATGACACCGGCGGTGGCGATGTCCAGCCACGGCAGCTTCCACATGCCGGCCACGCCGGCAGCGCCGAGGGTGAACGAAAGGATGGTGCGCAACTTGCCGCGCCGGCCGGGATCCTTGTCCAGCTGGCGCAGCGCGGTGTGGCCCTGGGCGATGCTCATCCGGCCGTTGGACACTTCCTCGGCGATATGGTCGGCGACGCTGAGCTTGTGCAGGTCGTTCTCGCCAGGCGCCAGGCGGATCACGCGGGTGATGTCGCTGGAGCCGATCGCCTGTGCCGGGTCGCTGAAGCTGAGGATGATACCGGTGGGATTCGACCACGGTTCACAATCCAGATCGAGCTGGCGGGCCAGTGCCACCACTGCCGTTTCCAGGCGCTGGGCCGTGGTGCCGTAGCTGTGCAGGCGTCCGGCGATCTCGGAAACAAAGGCCACGCGCTGCGCGTAGGTGGCCTGGGGCGTGGGGATCGTGTGAGCGTCTGCGGACATGCGCCGTAGTATTACCTACTGCCGGGCCGCACTGGATAAATTCATCCGGGTTCGACGCGATGCCCCAGACAGAACGGTTATGCTGCGACCCGAATGGCCCAAGTGACCCCGAACCACGCCCCCCAGCTCGAACAGGACGCCCATGACCCGGGCCTGATCCGCCTGTCCGGCACCTGGACCTTGAAGACCGCGCTGGCCGCGGCCGAAGTCCTGCGCGGCGTTCCCGACACACTGACCGGCATCGACGCCACCGGCATCGAGAAGATGGATTCGGCCGGCGTGCTGCAGGTGCTGCGGGTGGCCCATCGCGCCGATCTCGGCGAGGACGCGTTGCAGTTCCGCCCGGATCACCAGGCGCTGGTCTGCACCATCGAGGAAGTGGCCGACGACCGGCCCAGGCCCAAGCGCGATTTCGGCGTGCTGGCCGCGCTGGAACGGCTCGGTGTCAGCGTCCATGCCACTGGCCACAATATCAAGGCGCTGTGCAGTTTCCTGGGCGAAAACCTGGTCAAGGCAGCCCGGCTGGTCAAGGAGCCCCGTCGCTTCCGACTGACCGCCACCGTGCACCAGATGGAGCAGGTCGGGCTGGACGCAGTACCGCTGGTGGCGCTGCTGTCGTACCTGGTCGGTGCGGTGATCGCCTTCCTCGGCTCGACCATCCTGCGCGACTTCGGCGCCGAGATCTACGTGGTCGAGCTGGTCAACATCGCCTTCCTGCGCGAGTTCGCGGTACTGCTGACCGCGATCGTGCTGGCCGGCCGCACCGCCAGTGCGTTCACCGCGCAGATCGGTGCGATGAAGGCGCGCGAGGAAATCGATGCCATGCGCACGCTGGGCCTGGACCCGATCGACCTGCTGGTGCTGCCACGGTTGATGGCGCTGCTGGTCACCCTGCCCCTGCTGACCTTCATCGCGATGGTTGCCGGCCTGGCCGGCGGTATCACCGTCGGCGCGTTCGACCTAGACATCCCGCCGCAGATGTACATCGCGCGCATGCACGAAACCATGGAAGTGCGGCACATGCTGGTCGGCCTGTCCAAGGCCCCGGTGTTCGCACTGGTGATCGGCCTGATCGGCTGCCTGGAAGGCCTGAAGGTGGAAGGCACGGCGCAGTCGGTCGGTGAACGCACCACCTCCAGCGTGGTGCAGACCATCTCGCTGGTGATCATCATCGATGCCTTCGCGGCGTTGTGGTTCATGCACATGGACTGGTGACATGAGCACGCATACGACTCCCGAAGAAATCCCCATGCAGGACGGCGAAGGCCACGACCTGGCCATCCGCGTGCGCGGGCTGGTCAACCGCTTCGGCAGCCAGACCGTGCATGAAGACCTGGACCTGGACGTGCGCCGCGGCGAGATCCTGGGCGTGGTCGGAGGCTCGGGCACCGGCAAGTCGGTGCTGATGCGTTCGATCCTCGGCCTGCGCACGCCCGACGCCGGACAGATCGAAGTGCTCGGCCGCGATGCGCGTGCCGACGATGCCGAGAGCCGACTGCACATCGAACGCAACACCGGCGTGCTGTTCCAGGATGGCGCCCTGTTTTCTTCGCTGACCGTGGGCGAGAACGTGCAGGTGCCCTTGAAGGAACACCACCGCGAATTGCCCGAGCGCTGGCACTACGAGCTCGCGCTGCTGAAGGTGAAGCTGGCCGGCCTGCCCGCCGATGCGATCAACAAGCTGCCATCGCAGTTGTCCGGCGGCATGCGCAAGCGTGCGGGCCTGGCCCGGGCGCTGGCGCTGGACCCGCCCCTGCTGTTCCTGGATGAACCCACCGCCGGCCTCGACCCGATTGGTGCGGCGGCATTTGACCGCCTGATCAAGACCCTGCAGGAAGCGCTGGGGCTGACCGTGTTCCTGATCACCCACGACCTGGACACGCTGTACGCGATCTGCGACCGGGTGGCGGTGATCGCCGACCGCAAGGTGGTGGCCAACGCGCCGCTGCCGGACATCGAGAAACTGGATCATCCGTGGATCCAGGAATACTTCCACGGACCGCGTGCGCGTGCCGCGCGCGGCGAACAGATCGAGAGTGCCTGAGCCATGGAAACCAAAGCCAACTACGTGCTGATCGGCGCGTTCACCCTGATCACCGGCCTGGCCCTTCTGGCCTTCGGCCTGTGGGCGGCCAAGTACTCCTCCGACCGTACCTGGCAGGAATACCGCGTGGTGTTCCGTGAGGCGGTGACCGGCCTGTCGGTGGGCAGCCCGGTGCAGTACAACGGCATCGCGGTCGGTTCGATCATCGAACTGAACCTGGTGCCGGACGACCCGCGCCAGGTGGTCGCTCGCATCCGCCTGAACTCGACCACCCCGGTCAAGACCGATACCCGCGCCAAGCTGGCGATCACCAGCCTGACCGGCCCGTCGATCATCCAGCTCAGCGGTGGCACGCCGCAGTCGCCTGCGCTGACCACGGTCAACAAGGACCCGGCCCCGATCATCCCGACCACGCCATCGGCGCTGCAGAACATCACCGACGTTGCCAACCGCATCGTCGAGCGCATGGACCAGATCCTCAGCGACCGCAACGTGGCCTCGATCAATGCGACGCTGGCCAACCTGGAGACGATCAGCGGCGGCCTGGCCGACCGCGACCAGGGTACCCAGGCGCTGCTGCTCAGCGCGCGCGACGCCGCCCGCAGCCTGGACACCACCCTTAAGACCACCAACGGTACGATCGAGCGCCTGGACAAGAACCTGGTGCAGCAGCTGCCGGGCATCATCGACAAGCTGGACGGCACCCTGGCCAAGCTCGACTCGGCCGCCGGCAACGCCGATTCGATCCTGGGCGAGAACCGCGCCGCGATCAACAGCTTCGCCAACGATGGCCTCGGCCAGCTGGGCCCGACGCTGACCGAACTGCGCGGCCTGATCCGCGACCTGCGCCGGGTCAGCGACCGCCTCGAGAACAACCCCGCGCGCTATCTGCTGGGCCGCGACGCACCGAAGGAGTTCGAACCCAAATGAGCCCGATGCCCCTTCCGCGCCTGCTGCTGGCCGCTTCGCTGGCCACCCTGCTGGGCGGCTGCTCCATCCTTGGCAGCAGCGAGAAAACCGCAGTGACGCTGTACTCGCCCGCCGTGCAGGTGAAGGCCGATCCGGCGTGGCCGCAGGCCAGCTGGCAGCTGGTACTGGCCAAGCCCAGCGCCGCGCGCATGGTCGACAGCCCGCGCATCAACGTGCGGCCGACCCCGTCGCAGCTGGAGATCTACAAGGGCGCCAGCTGGGCGCAACCGGCCACCGACATGATCGAGGACACCCTGCTGCGTGGCTTCGAGGACTCCGGCCGCATCCGCGGCGTGGCGCGCAGCACCGCCGGCATCCGCGCCGACTACAAGCTGTCCACCGACGTACGCCGCTTCGAGTCGGACTACCAGGGCCAGGCCACGCCGACGGTGGTGATCGAGGTCAACGCCAAGCTGATCCACGTCGCCGACCAGCGCGTGGTGGCCGACCGCACGTTCCGCCAGGCCCAGCCGGTCGGCAGCACCGATGTGCCGGCCGTGACCGCCGCGTTCGAGCGTGGCCTGCAGCAGCTGGCGCAGGACATGGTGGGGTGGACGCTGGTCAGCGGGCAGAACGATCAGCCGGGCGCCCTGCACTGATCAATGGCCGGCGTGCGCGCCACGGAGGGCGGGAGGGTCTCGATGGAGGCATGCGATACTCGACGCATCCTGGCTGCACCTGGCTGCACCGTCTCCCGATGACCTCATCCGTTTCCATCGCCGTCTGCACCTACAACGGCGAGCGCTTCCTGCAGGAGCAGCTGGACAGCCTGCTGGCGCAGACACGCCATCCGGATCAGCTCGTGATCCGTGACGATGCGTCCTCCGACGGTACCCTGGCATTGCTGCGTTCGTTCGTGCCTCGTGCAGAGGCCCTGGGCATCGCGGTGGACCTGCAGGTGAATGCCCGCAACGTCGGCTATCGGCAGAACTTCGACGGCGCGCTCCGCGCCTGTACCGGCGACCTCATTTTCCTGTGCGACCAGGATGACCTCTGGTACCCGGACAAGCTGCAACGTTTCTGCACCGAGTTCGATGCCCGCCCTGAGCTGCTGGCACTGCACAGCGATGCGCAACTGATCGACGGATCCGGCCGGATGTTGTCCAAACGGTTGTTTTCCGCGTTGGGGTACCGGCCTTCGGAGCATGTGCGGATGCATGCAGGCCACGGTTTCGAGCTGCTGCTCAAGCGTCCGCTGATGACAGGGGCGGCAATGGCGCTGCGTCGCCAGGTTCTGGACGATGCATTGCCTCTTCCTGCTTCGGGCTGGGTCCACGACGCCTGGATCAGCACGCTGGCGGCCATGCGAGGGGAGATCGACAGCTTACCCGAGCCGTTGATCGGCTACCGCCTGCACGGCAACAACCAGGTGGGGCTTGGCGACCAGGATGGCGTCTCGCGCGAGGTGAGGCGGGAACGCCAATTGGAGATCGAACGACTGCAGTGCGAGCAGCTGCTGGCCCGCGCACGCGCGCTGGGCCTGCCCGGATCGCGCCTGGAGTGGATTGAACGGAAGCAGCGGCACTTGACGGTACGCACAGGGATGGGCCCTGCACGCCTTCGCCGCATTCCCGCGGTGATGGCAGAGGTGTTCTCCGGCAACTACGGCTACTTCGGGCGTGGCCTGTTGACCGCCGCCATCGATCTGGTCCGGCGCTAGGCTCCGGTACGCGCGCCCGCCGTGCGTGAATGAATCCAGCGGAACGTCAGGTTGATCCGCTCCCCGCGAACCCGCGCCATCTTCGGGAGCGCGTGCTGGTAGAAGCGCTGGGTCTGCCCGCCCATCAACAACAGGTCTCCGTGGCCCAGGACGAACTCGGTCCTGCGCGCCGGCTCATCGCGCCGTCGCAGCAGGAAGCGGCGCGCAGCACCAAGGCTCACCGAAGCAATCACCGGTGCCGGCCCCAGCTCCGGCTCATCGTCACTGTGCCATCCCATGTGATCTCCCCCATCCCGATAGCGGTTCAGCAGCACGCTGTTGAAACGACCGATGTTCCCGTCCTGCAGCTGCTCACGCACGGCCTGCAGCACGGGCGGCCATGAGTACGGCACGAACTCGGCACCGGAGTAACGGTAGCGGGCCTGCGGGTCGCCGATCCAGCAGCTCAGCCGCGGCGACTCCACCCAGTTGCCGAACATGCGGATGCGATGTACCTCCCATGGCACTTCGGCCTGCAGCGCGGCCATCAGCCGGTCGGCGTCGGCCGCAGCCAGCCAGCCCGGCAAGTGCTGGACGTCCGCATCGGGCAGATCGTGGAGGAACAACATGGCGGCCCCTCAAGGAACAGGGCGGCGCTTGGCCGCCCCCGGAACATCAGGCACGCTGGAACGCGACGCCGGTCTTTTCCTTCAGTTCGTCATCGCCGACACCCGGTGCCGCTTCCACCAGCAGCAGCCCCTCGTCGGTAACGTCGAATACGGCCAGGTCGGTGATGATGCGATCAACTACGCCGACGCCGGTCAGCGGCAGCGTGCATTCGGCCAGGATCTTGTGCTCGCCATTCTTGGCGGTGTGCTCCATCAGCACCACCACGCGCTGCACGCCGGCCACCAGGTCCATCGCGCCGCCCATGCCCTTGACCATCTTGCCGGGCACCATCCAGTTGGCCAGGTCACCCTTGTCGGTGACCTGCATGGCGCCGAGAATGGCCAGGTTGACGTGGCCGCCACGGATCATCGCGAAGCTGTCATGGCTGCCGAAATAGCTGGCACCGGCGCGTGCAGTCACGGTCTGCTTGCCGGCATTGATCAGGTCCGCGTCGACTTCAGCGTCGGTCGGGAACGGGCCGATGCCCAGCAGGCCATTTTCCGACTGCAGCCACACGTCCACGCCTTCGGGAATGTGGTTGGCGACCAGGGTCGGCAGGCCGATGCCCAGGTTCACGTAGGCACCATCGGTCAGTTCGCGGGCGGCACGTGCCGCCATCTCATCGCGGGTCCATGCCATGTCAGTTGCCCTCCGCGCGGACGGTGCGCTGCTCGATGCGTTTTTCAGGGTGTGCGTTGTGCACGATACGGTGCACGTAGATACCCGGCAGGTGCACCTGGTCCGGATCGATGGCGCCCACCGGCACGACCTCCTCGACCTCCGCAATGCAGACCTTGCCGGCCATCGCGCAGGCCGGGTTGAAGTTGCGCGCGGTCTTGCGGAACACCAGGTTGCCAGCTTCGTCGGCCTTCCACGCCTTGACCAGCGCCACGTCGGCGCGCAGGGCGGTTTCCATCACGTAGTGCTTGCCGTCGAACTCGCGCGTCTCCTTGCCTTCGGCCACCACCGTGCCGTAGCCGGTGGCAGTGAAGAACGCAGGAATGCCTGCACCGCCAGCACGCAGGCGCTCGGCAAGGGTGCCCTGCGGATTGAATTCGAGCTCCAGTTCGCCAGCCAGGAACTGCCGCTCGAACTCCTTGTTCTCGCCCACGTAGGACGAAATCATCTTCCTGATCTGGCGCGTCTCCAGCAGCTGGCCAAGGCCGAAGCCATCGACACCGGCGTTGTTGGAGATCACCGTCAGGCCCTTGGCCCCGCTGTCACGCAGCGCGGCGATCAGCGCCTCGGGAATGCCGCACAGGCCGAAGCCGCCCACGGCCAGGGTCTGGCCATCGGCGACCACGCCCTCCAGCGCCTGCGCCGCACTGGCGAAGCGCTTGCCGCGCTTGCCGGTGGAAGTCACGTGTTCCATTTCTACAGCCCCACACGGGAAGAATGAGCGCATTCTAGCGCTACACCTGCCTACCGCTGGGATGCGCCGCAGCATGACGCCGCGGCGCGTTCCGGCTCAACGCGCGCGCGGCATCTTCGCCGTGGCGCGATGTTCCAGTGCCAGCAGCACTGCAAACCCCAGCAGCAGTGTCACCGGCATGCGGACACGGTCGACGCTGCTGCGCAGGTGCCAGTCCAGGTCATGTGGTGTTCCCAGGTAGACCAGGAACAGCAGCGTTGCATACGCCAGCGCCGCCAGCACGGCAACCGATGCCGCCGGAACCCGCAGCACCGGGCGCCAGAGCACCGCCAGCACCAGCAGCGGCACCAGCACCCAGACATCCAGCAGCAGGCGCCCGACGATCGGCAGGGTACTGCCCTCGCTGCCAAGCCGCGCCAGCAGCTGCACCTTCATGTCGCTTCCCGCCAGGTCATTGCCAACCCCTGCCTGCCCGACGGCCAGCTTCCATGCCAGCAGTGGCAGCAGGGCCACAACCGCGGCCAGGAGGATGTGCCAGCCCAGGCGACGCTCACGCAGCACACCTTCGCCCAGCACCACGGCCGTCAACAGGGCCGCAAGCACGGCCCCCTCGTTCTTCAACATCGACAGCACGGCCACCAGCAACATGAATGCGACCAGCTCGCGACTACCACCGTGCTTCCCGGACATGCGGTGGCGCATCGCTGTCGCCACGGCAGCGACGGCGTAGACCGCCACCAGCGGATCCATGTAGCCGTTGATCAGCATGTCGCGCGCCAGGCGCAGCAGCAGCACTGCGAACAGCACGCCGCACCAGCGCGAGCGGAAACTCGGGGCGATCAGCAGCAGTGCCGGCAGCAGCAGCAGCGGTGCCACCGCCTTGGGCAGCAGCTCGTTCCAGTGCCCAGCCAAACCTGCTGCACAGGCCATCAACAACGGAACCAGTGCAGGATAGTCGTTGTGGCTCCACGGCGCGTAATCATCCAGCTGGGCGTACAACGTGCCCTCCAGGTAGATCCGCTTGGCATGGAAGAGCCAGATTGAACGCGGGTCCCAGCCATCGCTGGGGCTTCCCAGTGCGATCAACACCAGCACCAGCACGGCCAGGACCAGAGGGGCGGTACGCAGGTCACGCACAGCCGGCAGGGCGAGCAGCGCGCTGAGCACGACCGCGCCAAATGCCACCTGCACCGGCCAGCCCATCAGGCCCACGGCGGCCAGGCCGTAGCAGAGAAGAATGGAGACCAGCATGGCCAGCGCCGCACGGCGCCCTGGTTCAGCGGCAGTCGGCAAGAACGACATCTCCGCTCCTCCCCTGGACGTGGCACTGGTCAACCAACGGATCACCGGCCCTCAGCAGGCGCTGCGGGGTATCGGTATCGCTGAACCGGACCGGATACAGCGCCTCCCACATGCGTTGCTGGATCAATGGGTCGTCCTTCAGCCCCTGCCCGAGTGAAAGCAGCGAGGGAGCGATCGGCTGCGCGCGCACCAGACCACGTGCATCCACCACCTCGCGTGGTACGGATGCCTCGAATCCCGCGTCCTCAGCGAAGGCCTGGCGCAGCAACGATGTCTGATAGTCAGATCGCTTGGCGACCGATACGAGGGAAGCGGCCAACAGCAGCGCCAGGGCCCCGGCAATCGCCAGGTCTCGGCGCGGAGTACGCGGGGGGGGAGAGGTGGAGGTCATGTCATCCATGAAACGTTTCAAGGAACCAACGGAAAAACCAATGCGCCAGCAGCACCCGGGCTATTGGCAACGGTAGTCGGACGGCATCCGGCTGTCGCGGAAAGGATCAGTGAGCGCATCGGTGTACTCCCCCATCAGCAGGCGATGGGTCGGCAGCAGGTTCTGCCGGTAGAAGCGGCCAAACGATGCGAGGCGCTCGCCGCGCGCGGTCAACCGCACACAACCATCATGGATCTGCACGGTTCCAGACTGCAGCTGCTCGGTCAGGCGCACTTCCACCAGGTGGTGCTCGGGGACGTACTCTTCGATGAAGACCTGCCGGAAGGCATCCTCGCGGATGCCGCCACCACGCTGCTGCAGCTTCTCCAGGATGTAGAAGGACAGCGAACGATCGATGACGGTCGGGACCGAAATCGCGAACACGTAGCCTCCCAGCAGCCAGATGGCGGCCAGCTGGATCAGCTCGAGGCGGCTGAAATCCCTGAACCACTTCAACGCGTACAGGCCCGCAAACACCACCACCACGGCGATCACCGCGTCGAGGATGCTGGCATACAGCACCACGTTCACGCGGAACTGGCGCATGTGGACGTAGTAGACCAGCAGCAGGGTGGCAATGAACGCCAGGGTTGCCAGCGCGGCACGCAGATACTTGTTCATTTGAACACCAGGAATTTGTTGGCAACGAAGCTGAAAGCCATCTGCATCCCCGTGGCCAATACGAATCCGATGCGATAGTCCAGACCCCATCGATCGGCCCAGACGTACATCACCAGCGCATGCAGCACGGCGATCGCCGCGTAGATCAGCAGGAACAGCGAGCCCTGCCGCGCCAGGCTGCCCTGCCTGCCATGGAAAACGAAGTAGCGGCTGCCGAGGAACGATACGGTGATGCCGAAGACCGCTGCAATCGCATTGGCCACCGCGGCCAACGGGATGTGCAGCACCTCAATGTTGAAGTGCAGCACTCCATAGTGCACTGCGGTGGCGAGCAGGCCATTGATCACGTAGCGGACGGCCTGTCCGCCCAGCGCATCCTTAGCCACTGCGGCGGCCGGCATGCAGGACCTCGTCGACGAACTCGCGATAGCTGCCCACGCTCATGACACCACCGCCGCGCATCATCCCCGACAACATCAGGATGATCAGCGTCAGTGCCGCGGTCTGCAGGAACACCAGCACCAGGATGCCGAATGCCAGCGAGAACCAGCCCTGCGATGCAAAGCCCAGCATCTTCAGCCCGGTGGCGACGATGCCGCCGATGATCGACAGTGCCGCCACCATGGTGCAGGCGATGCCCACGCGTACCAGCACATCCTCGGCAAACACCATCAGTGCACGGAATCCGTGCAGGGCCAGGCCGACGAAGTTCATCTTGCTGCGGCCGGCATAGCGCGGACCACGATCCAGCGCACAGGTCTGCACGCGCAGCTTAGAGCCCAGTACGCAGGCTGCAACGTGGATCCACAGCTCCTGCATCGATGCCAACCGGCGCACCGCCGGCATCTTCGCCGCCATGAAGTTGCCGAAGCTGATCTGGCGCCCGCTGAGCAGCGAGAACAGCAGCTTGTAGACAATGTAGAACGACTTGAACTTCAGCGATTCGACCCGGCTGCGACGACTGGCCACCACCACGTCGACATCGGCCGAATCCAGGCCCGCCACCAGTTCGGTGATGCTCTCCGGCGTATCCTCGCCATCGGAATCCATCACCACGACAATGTCATTGCCATCGAAGTGTTCGGCCACATAGCCCAGGCCGATGGCGATCGCACGCTGATGCCCGACATTGCGACGCAGGCGGATCACCACGCCCTCCAACCCTGAAGCCTCAATGGCGCTGATCGGCAATGGCTGCCGCACCGAGCCGTCGTCCACGGCCACCAAATAGGTGTCCGGGCCCTGGGTGCGGGCGAGCTCGACAAACAGCTTCGAGGAGGCTTCCAGATCCTCGTAGACCGGCATCACCACGATCTTTCGCATCGTCGCCACCTCAGGCCTGCAAGCGATGGCGGAAATAGGCGATGGTCTCCTTCAGGCCGTCCTCCAGGCCGACCTTGGGCTCCCAGCCCAGATCCGCTTTGGCCAGGCTGATATCCGGCTGGCGTTGGCGTGGATCATCCAAGGGCAGCGGGCGGTACTCGATCTTCGACCTGCCACCGACGAGGCGGAGCACGGTCTCGGCCAGTTCCAGCATGGTGTACTCGGACGGATTGCCGATATTGATCGGACCGGTGAGATCAGCTGGCGAGTCCATCAGCCGCAACATGCCTTCGATCAGGTCATCGACATAGCAGAAGCTGCGCGTCTGGCTGCCATCACCATAGATGGTGATCGGCTCGCCCTTCAGCCCCTGCACGATGAAGTTGCTGACCACCCGGCCATCATTGGGATGCATGCGCGGGCCATACGTGTTGAAGATGCGCATGACCTTGATCTCCAGCTGGTGCTGGCGCCAGTAGTCGAAGAACAGCGTTTCGGCGCAACGCTTGCCCTCGTCATAGCAGCTGCGGATGCCGATCGGGTTGACCCGGCCCCAGTAGCCTTCTACCTGCGGATGGATTTCCGGATCGCCGTACACCTCACTGGTGCTGGCCTGCAGGATGCGCGCGCGCAGACGCTTGGCCAGGCCGAGCATGTTGATCGCGCCATGCACGCTGGTCTTGGTGGTCTGCACCGGGTCCTGCTGATAGTGGATCGGTGACGCCGGGCAGGCCAGGTTGAAGATCCGGTCCACTTCCACATAGAGCGGGAACGTCACGTCATGGCGCATGAGCTCGAACCGTGGGTGGCCCAGCAGCCCATCCACGTTCGCCTTGCTACCGGTGTAGAAGTTGTCCACGCAGAGGACGTCATCGCCGCCCGCGATGAGCCGATCGCACAGATGCGACCCGAGGAAGCCCGCGCCACCGGTCACCAGCACGCGTTTCTGATCGTGAGTGAATTTCAAAGCAAACCTCGATCCTTCTGGAACAGCAGGCCAATCGGCGATGGCCACGCGGGCCATGTCCTCGGTCGTCAGCGCGCAATTGTATGCGAACTGCCTGCTGGCCATGGCCCATCGACGGGGAATCGGCCCGCCCCACTTCCATGTCGGCGCTACCCGCCGGGCGTCCCTGACTCACCGGCCGTTTGCAGACCCTCCCGCTATAATCAGGTTTCTCTATCCGGATGGACTGCTTCGATGCCCCTGCCCGCCTTCAAGGCCTATGACATCCGTGGCCGCGTGCCCGAGGAACTGAACGAAGACCTGGCTCGCCGCATCGGCGTGGCCCTGGCTGCGCAGCTCGCGCCGGGCCCGGTGGTCCTAGGCCACGACGTGCGCCTGACCAGCCCGGCGCTGCAGGACGCGCTGGCGGCCGGCCTGCGCGGTACCGGGCGGGAAGTGATCGACATCGGCCTGTGCGGCACCGAGGAAGTCTATTTCCAGACCGACCACCTGAACGCAGCCGGCGGCGTGATGGTCACCGCCAGCCACAACCCGATGGATTACAACGGCATGAAGCTGGTCAAGGAAAACGCACGGCCGATCAGCTCCGATACCGGCCTGTTCGCGATTTCCGATGCAGTGGCCGCCGACACCGCCGAGGCCCAGCCGCCGCGTGCCGGCCAGGTCGCCCAGCATGACAAGAGCGCCTACATCCAGCACCTGCTGAGCTATGTCGATGCCGGCAAGCTGAAGCCGCTGAAGCTGGTGGTCAATGCGGGCAATGGCGGCGCCGGCGCCATCGTTGACCTGTTGGCACCGCACCTGCCGTTCGAGTTCATCCGCATCTGCCACGAGCCGGACGGCAGCTTCCCCAATGGCATTCCCAATCCGCTGCTGCCGGAGAACCGCGCCGCCACCGCCGACGCCGTACGCGAACATGGCGCCGATTTCGGCATCGCGTGGGACGGTGACTTCGATCGCTGCTTCTTCTTCGACCACAGCGGCCGCTTCATCGAGGGCTACTACCTGGTCGGCCTGCTGGCCAAGGCGATCCTGGCGCGCCATCCCGGCGGCAAGATCGTGCATGACCCGCGCCTGGTCTGGAACACCGTGGACATGGTCGAGCAGGCCGGTGGCGTGCCAGTGCAGTGCAAGAGCGGCCACGCCTTCATCAAGGAAAAGATGCGTGCCGAAGACGCGGTGTACGGCGGCGAGATGAGCGCGCACCACTATTTCCGCGAGTTCGCCTATGCCGACTCGGGCATGATCCCGTGGCTGCTGATCGCCCAGCTGGTTTCCGGGAGCGGCCGTTCGCTGGCCGACTGGGTCGAAGACCGCATGGCAGCCTACCCGTGCAGCGGCGAGATCAACTTCAAGGTGGCCGATGCCAAGGCCGCCGTCGCGCGCGTGATGGAACACTTCGCCGCGCAATCGCCCAGGCTGGACCACACCGACGGCATCAGTGCCGACTTCGGCAACTGGCGCTTCAACCTGCGCAGCTCCAATACCGAGCCGCTGCTGCGCCTGAACGTCGAAGCGCGTGGTGACGCGTCGCTGATGCAGGCGCGTACCGACGAACTCTCCCGTCTCATCCAGCAGTAACCGAGGCCCGCATGAGCAGCATCCAGCCCGTCATCCTGTCCGGCGGATCCGGTACCCGCCTGTGGCCGCTTTCGCGCGAGGCCTACCCGAAGCAGTTCCTGCCACTGGCCGGCGAGCTGACGATGCTGCAGGCCACCTGGCAACGCGTCGCCCCACTGGCGGCGCGTGGTCCGCTGGTGATTGCCAACGAGGAACACCGCTTCGTTGCCGCCGAACAGCTGCAGCAGGTCGGGGCCGAGGCGGCCGCGATCATCCTGGAACCGGTGGGCCGCAACACTGCGCCGGCGATTGCCGTAGCCGCGCTGGAGGCCACCCGTGGCGGTACCGACGCGCTGCTGCTGGTGCTGCCCTCCGACCATGTGATCACCGACGAAGCGGCCTTCCGCAGTGCAGTGCAGGCCGCAGCAAGTGCCGCCGACGCCGGCAAGCTGGTGACCTTTGGCATCGTCCCGACCGGCCCGGAAACCGGTTATGGCTATATCAAGGCCGCTGATGGACAGGGCGTGCGCGCGGTCGAACGTTTCGTCGAGAAGCCCGACCTGGAGACCGCCACCGGCTACGTCAGCAGCGGTCAGTACTACTGGAACAGCGGCATGTTCCTGTTCAAGGCGTCGCGCTATCTGCGGGAGCTGGAACGCTTCCAGCCGGAAATGCTGGCCAGCAGCCGCCAGGCCTGGCAGCAGGCTCGCCGCGATGCGGACTTCACGCGCTTGGACAAGGACGCCTTCACCGCCGTGCCCTCGGACTCGATCGACTACGCGGTGATGGAAAAGACCGCCGACGCGGTGGTGATCCCGCTCGATGCCGGCTGGAACGATGTCGGCTCGTGGACCGCACTGCGCGATGTCTCGCAGCAGGATGGCGACGGCAATGCCCACCAGGGTGATGTGATCGCCATCGATTGCCGCAACACCTATGCCTATGCCCAGCGCCTGGTCGCACTGGTCGGGCTGGATGATGTGGTCGTGGTCGAGACCGACGATGCGGTGCTGGTCGGCAAGGCTGACCGCATGCAGGAGGTCAAGACCGTGGTGGCCAAGCTGAAGGCCGAAGGCCGCAGCGAGGCGACCTGGCACCGCAAGGTGTACCGCCCCTGGGGTGCCTACGACTCGATCGACAACGGCGAGCGCTTTCAGGTCAAGCGGATCACGGTCAAGCCCGGCGGCACGCTCAGCCTGCAGATGCATCACCACCGCGCCGAGCACTGGATCGTGGTCAGCGGCACCGCCGAGGTGACCCGCGGCAACGAGGTGATCCTGCTCAGCGAGAACCAGAGCACCTACATCCCGCTGGGCGTGACCCATCGCCTGCGCAATCCCGGCAAGCTGCCACTGGAGCTGATCGAAGTGCAGTCGGGCAGCTACCTGGGCGAGGATGACATCGTGCGGTTCGAGGACACGTACGGGCGCAACTGACGCGGCGCCCGCTGGTGGGTGCCGACTGTTGGTCGGGGCGGGTGCCGACCGTTGGTCGGCACGTCGCCTACCGGGTCAGGCAATCTCCGCCATCACCCGCTTCAGGCCGTCCTGCCAGGTCGGCAGCACGATGCCGAAATCCTGCTGCAGCTTGCGGTTGTCCAGCACCGACCAGGCTGGACGCTTGGCCGGGGTCGGATACTCGGAACTGGGAATCGCCTCGACGGTCGGCACCTTGACCAGTACGCCGGTGGCCAACGCTTCGGCGAAGATCGCCTCGGCGAACCCATGCCAGCTGGTCTGGCCATTGGCGGTAAGGTGCCAGGTACCAGACAGCTGATCCGGATGCTGCAGCGCCTGCGCGGTAACATCGGCGATCAGCGCGGCCGGGGTCGGCGTACCGATCTGGTCGGCCACTACCCGCAACGCATCACGCTCGGCACCTACGCGCAGCATGGTGCGCAGGAAATTCGCGCCGTGCGAGGCATAGACCCAGGCCGTGCGGAAGATCAGGTGGCGGCCACCGGCCGCGCGTACGGCATCCTCACCATCTCGCTTGCTGGTGCCATATACACCCAGCGGTGCAGTCGACTCATCTTCGCGGTACGGCGCGGAACCCTGACCATCGAACACATAGTCGGTGGAGTAATGCACGAACGGCACGCCATGCGCCGCACACCATCGTGCGATCACACCCGGCGCCTGCGCATTGGCAGCGAAGGCGGCCTCTGCGTCCTGCTCGGCACGATCCACAGCCGTGTAGGCCGCAGCATTGACCACGATCGACGGCTGCAGGCGGTCCAGCAGCGCCGGCAGACTGTCGGGCTGGCTGAAATCGGCCGTTTCGCAGGCACGGCCATCTGGCAACCGGCCACTGCGCGTGGTTGGCAACACCGTACCCAGTGGTGCCAAAGCGCGCAGCAGTTCCTGACCGACCTGGCCGTTGCCGCCGAAGACCAGCACCGTCATGGGGTGTAGACCGGCAGGCGGTCCTCAGCGATGTCCTTCAGGAACGGCGCGTTCTCGTCCTTGGCCGACAACGTCGGTGCACTGACCGGCCAATCCACGGCGATATCGGCATCGTTCCAGCGTACGCCAGCATCGGCCTCCTTTACGTAGACATCGGTGCACAGATAGTTGAACAGCGCCGTATCAGAAAGCACAGCGAAGCCGTGCGCGAACCCTTCTGGAATCCAGAACTGCCGCTTGTTTTCGGCGCTCAGGATCACCGCTTCCCAGCGTCCGAAGGTCGGCGAGCCGCGGCGGATGTCCACCGCGACGTCATAGACTTCACCCTGCAGCACCGAGATCAGCTTGCCCTGCGGGCGCGGCCACTGGTAATGGAGGCCACGCAGCACGCCCTTGCTCGACGACGAAACATTGCTTTGTACGAAGCCGCCCTCCAGCCCCGCCTCAGCGAACCGGTCGGCATTCCATGTTTCAAAGAAAAATCCGCGGGCATCGCCGAACACGTTCGGCTCGATCACTTTGCATCCAGCCAGACTCGTCTCGATGACTTTCACGGCACGACACCACGCTGCAACAGCTTGACCAGATACTGGCCATAGCCATTCTTGCTCAATGGTGCAGCCAGTTCCTCAAGCTTGGCCGCATCGATCCAGCCCTGCCCGAAGGCGATCTCTTCAGGGCAGCACACTTGCAGGCCCTGCCGGGTCTGGATGGTCTCGATGAAGTTCGAGGCTTCCAGCAACGACTGATGGGTACCCGTATCCAGCCAGGCGTAGCCGCGACCCAGTGCTTCAAGGTGCAGGTTGCTCTCTGCCAGATAGCGCTTGTTGAGATCGGTGATTTCCAGCTCGCCGCGCGGCGAAGGCTTCAACTCGGCCGCGTACTCGCTGGCTTTTCCATCATAGAAATACAGGCCGGTCACAGCATAGTTCGAACGCGGATTCTCGGGCTTCTCGACCAGATCGATCACTCTGCCATCCTTGTTGAACTCGGCCACGCCATAGCGTTCCGGATCATTCACCCAGTAACCGAACACCGTGGCACCTGCATCCCGCTGGTCGGCACGCCTGAGCACCTCGCGCAGGCCGGTCCCGTGGAAGATGTTGTCTCCCAGCACCAGGCAGCTCGGCTTGCCGGCCACGAAGTCGCGACCGATCAGATAGGCCTGCGCCAGCCCATCGGGGCTGGGCTGCACTGCGTACTGGATGTCCATGCCCCATTGCGAGCCATCGCCCAGCAGCTGCTGGAACAGAGCCTGTTCATGGGGAGTGTTGATGATCAGCACTTCGCGGATGCCCGCCAGCATCAGCACGCTGAGCGGATAGTAGATCATCGGCTTGTCGTATACCGGCAGCAGCTGCTTGCTGACGCCCTTGGTGATCGGATACAGCCGGGTGCCGGAGCCACCGGCGAGGATGATGCCCTTGCGCTGGGTCATGAGGTCTCCTGGGTTCAGGCCGCAGTGCCGATGCGCTGCAGACGGTAGCTGCCGTCGAGCACGCCGTTGACCCATGCCTGGTTGTCCAGGTACCAGTCGACGGTGAAGGTGATGCCCTGCTCGAAGGTGTAGGCCGGCTCCCAGCCCAGGTCGTTCTTCAGCTTCGACGCATCGATCGCGTAGCGGCGGTCATGACCCGGGCGGTCGGCCACGTAGGTGATCTGGCTGCTGCGCGGCTGGCCATCCTCACGCGGGCGACGCTGGTCCAGAAGCGCGCAGATGGCCTGCACCACTTCGATGTTCTGCTTTTCCGAGTTGCCACCGACGTTGTAGGTCTCGCCAACCTGACCCTTGGCCAGCACGGTACGGATCGCCTCGCAGTGGTCGGACACGAACAGCCAGTCGCGCACCTGCTTGCCATCGCCGTACACCGGCAGCGGCTCGCCGGCCAACGCCTTGGCGATCACCAGCGGGATCAGCTTCTCGGGGAAATGGTACGGGCCGTAATTGTTGGAGCAGTTGGTGGTCAGCACCGGCAGCCCGTAGGTGTGGTGGAACGCACGCACCAGGTGGTCGGAGGCGGCCTTGGACGCCGAATACGGCGAATTCGGCGCATACGGGGTGGTTTCGCTGAACTTGCCGGTCTCACCCAGGGTGCCGTACACCTCGTCGGTGGACACATGCAGGAAGCGAAACGCCGCGCCCTGCTCGGCCGGCAGGGCCTTCCAGTAGTCACGTACCGCTTCCAGCAGGCCCAGGGTGCCAACCACGTTGGTCTGGATGAAGGCGCCAGGACCATCGATCGAACGGTCCACATGGCTTTCTGCAGCGAAGTTCAGCACCGCATCCGGCCGATGTTCGGCCAGCAGGCGGGATACCAGCGCGCTGTCACCGATGTCACCCTGCACAAACACGTGGTGCGGGTTGCCGTCCAAGCTGGACAGCGTCGTCAGGTTGCCGGCATAGGTCAGTGCGTCGAGGTTGATGACCTTGATGCCACGGGCGACCGCTTCGAGAACAAAGTTACCGCCAATGAATCCGGCACCGCCGGTGACAAGCCATGTGGGCACTACCTGTTCTCCTGTTGATGATCCATGTGGGCCGCACCCGGCAGCCCGACTCAGCGCAACAGGATACATCGGGGGCACCTTCACTACTGCCCTCACACCGTGAACAACACGCAGGGCCTCGCGGATTCTGCTGCATCGCAGCAAAACCATACGCATTCGCATGGTGCCCCGTCACCCGCTAGAATCGGGATCCCACCCCCGAACCGGTTGCTGTGCGAGGACCGGACGCTCTCTCCGTTATTGAAGGACCCCGTACCAGATGAAAATCCTCGTCGCGTACAAGCGCGTGGTGGACTACAACGTCCGCATTCAGGTCAAGCCGGACGGTTCCGGCGTGGTCACCGACGGCGTCAAGCTGTCCCCCAACCCCTTCGATGAAATCGCCTTGGAAGAAGCCCTGCGCCTGCGCGACAAGGGCATCGCCAGCGAAGTCGTGGTCGCCACCATTGCTCCGGCCGATGCCCAGGCGCATCTGCGCAACGGCCTGGCCATGGGCGCCAACCGCGCGGTCCATGTGGTCACCGACCAGGCCATCCAGCCGCTGACCGCCGCACGCACCCTGCTCAAGCTGATCGAGAAGGAACAGCCGGACCTGGTGATCCTCGGCAAGCAGGCCATCGACGACGACGCCAACCAGACCGGCCAGATGCTGGCCACGCTGTGGGGCCGTCCGCAGGCGACCTTCGCCAGCAAGCTGGACATTGCCGATGGCAAGGCCACGGTGACCCGCGAAGTCGACGCCGGACTGGAAACGCTGGAAGTGGACCTGCCGGCCGTGGTCACCACCGACCTGCGCCTGAACGAACCGCGCTTCATCAAGCTGCCGGACATCATGAAGGCCAAGGCCAAGCCGCTGGAGACCCTGCAGCTGGCCGATCTCGGCGTTGAAGCCGCCGACACCTTCAAGACCACCCAGTACGCCGCGCCGTCCAAGCGCAGCAAGGGCGTGATGGTCAAGGACGCGGCCGAACTGGTTGCCGCACTCAAGCAGAAGGGGTTGCTGTAATGAGCAAGATTCTCGTCATCGCCGAGCACCACGACGGCAAGCTCAACGCCGCCACCGCCAAGACCGTCAGCGCCGCCGCCGCCATCAGCGGCGCCAGCATCGATGTGGTCGTGCTGGCCGCCGACCCGGCCGCCGTCGCCGCTGAAGCCGCGAAGATCGCCGGCGTTGCCAAGGTCCTGACCGTGGCCAACGCCGCCAACGCGCAGGCCATCGCGCAGGTCCTGGCGCCGCAGATCGCACAGCTGGCCAAGGGCTACAGCCACGTGTTCGGCCCGTCGACCACCTTCGGCAAGGACCTGATGCCGTGCGTGGCCGCCCTGCTCGGCGTCAACCAGGTCTCCGACCTGATGACCGTCGAAGGCAGCCACACCTTCAAGCGCCCGATCTACGCTGGCAACGCGATCATCACCGTGGAAGCCCCGGCCGACCAGATCGTGGTCGCCACCGTGCGCGCCGCGTCGTGGCCGGAAGCCGCCCAGGGCGGCAGTGCCGCCATTGAAGCGGCCAGCGTCGATGCTGCCCTGCCGACCCACACCCGCTTCATCGGCCTGGCCGCCGGTGCCAGCGACCGCCCGGACCTGCAGAGCGCCAAGCGCGTGGTCTCCGGTGGCCGTGGCGTCGGCTCGGAGGAGAACTTCAAGGTCATCTTCCAGCTGGCCGACAAGCTCGGCGCGGCCGTCGGTGCCTCGCGCGCCGCCGTCGATGCCGGCTATGTGCCCAGCGACCTGCAGGTCGGCCAGACCGGCAAGATCATCGCGCCGGAACTGTACGTGGCTGTCGGCATCAGCGGTGCCATCCAGCACCTGACCGGCATCAAGGATGCCGGCACGATCGTGGCGATCAACAAAGACGGCGATGCGCCGATCTTCGAGATTGCCGATATCGGCCTGGTGGGGGATCTGTTCACGATCCTGCCGGAGCTGGAGACATTGCTCTGATGAGGTGCGCTGGCAGTTGGATTCTGCTGGTCGCGGAAGAAGGCGCGCGCGCACGCGCGCCTGCCTTCCTGGCACGGCGGGGAACTGCGCCATGACAAGTACGCCGTTGGCCGGCGTCCGTGCTGGCTTCCGGAATTTACTGAAGCAGTACGCAGGCTTCTTCATCGTTTCAGGCACCGGGCTTGTAATCGCCGTGGGCCTGCTGTGGCTGCTGGTACACCTGGTACACCTGCCGGTGGGATGGGCCAACGCCATCGCAGATACCTCCGCGGCAACCTTCGTGTTTCTGGTTTCCCGCCAGAGGATTTTTGACGGCGCTGGCGGGCACGATGGGCTCAAGTATCTGGCATGGCTGGCCTGGCAGGCGGTTCACATAATGCTGATTTCGCTCGCCTTGGCTTGGCTGACGAGCACGTTCGGTCCTCGCTTGTACGACATTACGTCAGGCAGCCCGGAGACGCTTCTCAAGATTGCCATCACACCATTCACAATGACCCTCAACTTCGTTGTTGCTCGACTTCTTCTCCATTCCGGCAATGCCAAGGAAAATCCCTGATCCAGGCCTGCGAGACTCAATCAGCCGGCCTCCGTCTGGCCTGAGTGAAATGAGCCAACAGCGCTGATAGCTCCTCGGCATCCGGATCCCCGAGCCAAGGCAATCGTCCAACCCGGGGCAGGTGCGATTCCAGGGGAGGCGGGTCGCGCGCCTTCCATGCCAACGGGTCGCCAACCAGGGGCGGAGGATCATGGAGATGCCCTCATGTGATGTTAATATCTCCCGTCCTGTGACGCCATTGACCGCACCTTCGGTTCGCTCCCGCGCGGAACTTCCCTGAACCGTTGCCTGAGAGGTGTCGCCATCTTGCGGGGCGCCATTCAAATACACTGTTGCACGACCTATTCCCGCCGCGATCAGAAAGAGACGCATGAGCAGACACCTTGTCTTCATCCCCGCCTATAACTGTGCGCGACAGATTGCCCGTGTGCTCAGGCAGTTCGAATCGCTCCCGACTGGCTTTGTTGATCGTGTCCTCGTGATCGACAACCGGAGCACCGACGAGACGCTTCAGGTCGCATGCGACGCAGCCCGTCAGTTCACGAGCTGCGAGATTCAGGTCTGCCGCAACGTGGAAAACTATGGATTGGGTGGATCGCAGAAGGTGGGCTTCGCGCATGCCTTGGAGAACGGGTTCGAACGCGTAACGATTCTGCATGGCGACGATCAGGGGTCGATTGCCGATCTTGTCCCGGTGTTGTCCGGGGACAGCGTAAATCTGGATGCGCTGCTGGGCGCACGATTCATGCCCGGTAGCACCCTGCCTGGTTACTCCGCTTTTAGAACCTTCGGCAACGAAGTGTTCAACCTGCTGTTCTCGCTCGTGGCTCGCAAGCGGCTGCATGACCTGGGGTCAGGCCTGAACAGCTACCGTACTGCAATCTTCAGGGGTGGCTTCCATCTGCGCTTCCCGGATGACCTAACTTTCAACTACTGCATGGTGCTGGCTCACAGCCACCTGCGCCACAGCATGACGTTCTTCCCGATCACTTGGCGGGAGGACGACCAGATTTCGAATGTCAGACTTTTCCGCCAGGCATCAAAGGTGCTGGCACTGCTGGGCGCCTTCGCCTTGCGGCCACGCGCCTTTCTATCCAGGGATCACCGACAGCGCGTAACTGCGGATTACAGGACCGAGGTGATCTACCAATCGAGGACGGGGGCGTGAGGATATTTCCCCGCCTCCTCGACCTTGTGCTACCTGCGGCTGCGCTTGGGCTGGCCATCTTCTGGCTGACGACCCGCACCCACCTTGGCCCTGGAATCTGGGTAGCGGTGATCGCATACGCCATCTCTCATTTATTGCGCGTGTCGCGGCTGGTGATGTTTTTCATCTTCGAGAAGCCTTCGCTGGCAAATGTGTCGGCGACCCATGCATGGAGCACCTGGCTCAGTGCGGTGGCTCCATTCAAGCTCGGTGAGCTCACCAGGGCATGGGCCATCATGCGGCTCGCCCGCAAGCCTGCGGCTGGCTTGGCAGCCTATGCCAGCGAAAAGGTGCTCGATGCCTCGGTCCTGTTGTTGGCCATTCTGGCTCTGACTTCGAGCGGATACAGCGATGCAGCAATCGGCCTGCTCGCTGCGGTGCTTCTAACCGTGCTTCTGTTTGCACTTGCCGCCTATCTCACCAGTCGCGCAACTTCCACAGAACTTCGTCAGCTCATCCTGGTTGGCTCCAGCAGCGTGCGTGGACTGCATGCATTGACCTTGCTTAATACATTCGAGGCAGCCTTCAGCGCATTCCGGCAGATGATGGGCGGCCGCGTCCTTCTTCTGCTCCTGGTGACCATTGGAATCTGGATCCTTGATTTCACTGCGTTCTACCTTATCGCCATGAACGTCGACCCTGCACCTGGTCAGCTCGCGGGCTTCATCGATATGTTCGAATCCGTCCTGCTGCAGTCGGCATTCTCACCTTGGCACGCAGGCTACTGGAACGTAGTCACCCTGACTCTCGCCACGGCAACCATTCCATCGAGCATCTATTGCCTTTACAGCTCGCTGGCACGGCGCCGCTCCAGGCAGACCAGCTACCGCATTGAGCATAGGCAGAAGCGCTATTCCGGAGAACAAGCATGACGTTGCACCTTGTCATTGACGATCGCCAGACGGCATCACCCCCCGTCAGTGACCTGATCGGGCATCGGCGGTTCGGCGAGGTCAACTACCGCCGGAGTGCCCTGCTTGGCTGGATGAAGGCTCGAGCAATGGAGGTGGGCTGCAGCGATATCCACGTTGTCCGTTCCGATGGCGACCTCACACAGGCAATAGAACAAGCGAATCTGAACGAGTGCAGGACACTCATGGTTCCAGCGTGCGTTTGGATCCGTGATATCGGCAGCGGTTCCGCGCTGATAAAGCGCCTGGTACTTGCTGCCATCGACGCGCACATTCGTGTTGGAAACCAAGCAGTGCTGTATAGCGCTTCGGGGATATCCCTGGGAAGGCTGATAAAAGGTCTGGACCAGCCGCCGCTTCCTGGCTTGGTGGTCATGGATGGCTCGGATGCGTTCGTCGACCTGAATGACTACCGGAACTGCTTGTCGCTTCTGTCAGGGGCATTCGAGGCCCGCCATTTCAATGACATCCGCGCCGATGAGCTCACCATCAGCAAGCGCTCTTCCAACGCCCGCAAAATTACTGCCGAGCATGATTACTGGTACCTGCTTCCTCAAGCGATGCGGCGATGGTTTGTCATGCCCTATGACCTGCGCGTGGAAGCCAGCGGCGCAGAATATCGGATGGAAAGACTGCAGGTTGCTGACGTAGCCCTGCAATGGGTTCATGGCGCCATATCCGGCCCCGAACTACAGCAAGTGCTTTCCCTGCTGCGCGCGTTCCTTCAAGAACGTCCAAGCCGTCAGGTAGATGTCGAGGTCTGCAGCGCCACACAGCGTGAGCTCTATCTGAACAAGCTCATGCGCCGGATGGAGGAATTGCGCGCACTGCCGGAGGGCCGCGAGCTGGAGAACTGGCTTGCCATCGGCACGCCATACACGTCGTTCGATGAACTGACAGCCCGCTACACCGACCTGTACAACAAGGTCACCCAAAGCGTCCCAGTAGCCACGTCTCGAGAGTGCATCGGGCACGGAGACCTATGCTTCTCAAACATGCTGTATGAGCGTCACGGCAGGCTTCTTAAACTAATTGACCCCAAGGGCGCCATCACAGAAGCCGAACTGTGGACCGACCCCAGTTACGACGTCGCCAAACTCTCGCATTCGATCCTCGGCGACTATGACTTCATCAACCAGGATCTATATCGACTTGAAGTTGACCAAGATGGGCGGCTGAGCTTGATCGTCAATGCACACGCGGGCATTGATGACGCAAAGAATAGATTCCTTGAGTGGCTCACCGATAACGGTTACGACCCCCTGCTTGTCCGCCTCCACGAATTGTCTTTGTTCCTGTCAATGCTGCCATTGCACATTGACAGAAAGCACAAAGTTCTCGCATTCCTGATCAACGCAACGGATATCCTTCATGACATCGAGCAAAACTATCAGCAACGATTCAACACTGGTCATTGATGTCGATGGCACGCTCTGTCCGATCAAGAAGGACGGCGAGAGCTACTCGGATCTCGTGCCTTATCCGGAGATAATTTCCCGAATGCGCGAATATCGTGAGCTGGGCTTCCGGATCGCGCTCAGCACTTCCCGCAACATGCGGACGTTCGATGGCAACCTCGGGCGCATCAATGCAGTCACTGCGCCACAGATGGTGGAGTGGTTGCAGCGCTGGGATATCCCTTACGACGAGCTCTACTTTGCCAAACCGTGGCCAGGAAAGGACGGGTTCTACGTCGACGACCGCACGGTCAGGCCCGATGAGTTCCGCGACTTGTCCTTTGATCAGATCCGGAACTTGCTGAATGGCGACAGGGACACGGATTAATCCATGACGACTCTGCTGATAACCATGGCTGGGCTGGGTTCGCGCTTCGCTGCGGCCGGATACACCGTGCCGAAGTACATGATAGAAGCAAAAGGCTCCACCCTTTTCGCTTGGTCAATGATTAGCTTGAAAGGCTACATGCCCGCTCGTTGCGTCTTCGTCGTTCGGCGGGAAGACCATGCACGCGACTTCATCATCAACCAATGCAAAGCATTGGGCATCGATGATGTTGAGATCGTCGAGATCGACGGCTTGACCAATGGACAAGCAACAACGGCCCTGCTTGCCATTGATCACTGCCAGGCTAATGCACCGATTGCGATCTTCAATATAGACACACACATCTCGCCCGGCAGCATGCAGCCCCCAGGCGGGAATGTCGACGGTCATATTCCCTGCTTCTTGGCTCCCGGCACACACTGGAGCTTCGTTCGCCTGGGCGAGGACGGACTCGCGTTGGAGGTTCGCGAGAAACATCGCATTTCGGAGCTGGCGACAGTTGGACTCTATTGGTTCCGCTCTCCGGAACTGTATCGCCGCACCTACGAGCAACACTTCGGCGCAAGCGGTTCGGGGCTTGAGCGCGGAGAAGCTTACATCGCCCCCATGTACAACACGATGATCAAGCAGAACGCTCGGGTCAGCGTTTCGGTCCTGGAATTCTGCGATGTCGTCCCACTCGGAACTCCCGCCGAACTGGACGCATTCCTTTCCCTGCAGCAGTAGAAGAGCCATGTCGATCTCACAGCCGTCAGCACGCCAGCTCGGTGCAGCTGCAGTTTCTTTCGCCCTCTACCTGGCCGTAGCGTGGTCAGCGGACTGGTTTGGAATGAATGGGCGCGGCACGGAAGTGCTTTTTCTTCGCCTAGCTGGCGCTGGAACGGCGTCCATTGCGCTGCTGCTGTCTTTCCGACTTTTCCTACTCGCCGATACCGCGTCGCGACTGGTCTTCCTGGCCTGGGCCATGTGGCTCGGTGCCGCACTGGCACTGGTCTGGCCAGGAATCTTGATGTCGGATACCTATTCGGCTTACTTGTATGGACTCAACTTCCCCATCGATAGCTGGCTTGGGTTCATGACCCCGGTCGGCTATCAATTTGTCCTGCAAGTGATTCCGAAATACTGGGCGATCAGCTTGGTTCAAGTTCTCATGGCCGCGATGTTGCTAGCCTATGCCGACTGGACTGTCCGGCGCTTGGGTGGCGGACTTATCGCCAGGATCGTCCTGCATCTTCCATTGGCTGCATCGGTTGCATTCGTATCCACGAGCCTGCTGCTGAGTCGAGACGTGCCTTTCGCGATGATCCAGGTCGCACTGGCATTGGTGCTGCTCAACTACCTGCTTGATCGGCACTGGACATCTACGCGCTACATAGTCGCGCTGAGCCTGCTGTCCGCCCTGGGCCTAGTGGTCCGGACCGATGGATTGCTCCCGGCATTCATTGCCATGGCCATCGTTCTGATCAAGGTACTCCACAGTCCGCGCTCCACAGCGCTGCTGTTTTCTGCATTCGCTGCTCCATTGCTGGTCTGCAGTCTTCTGCTGCCATCGGTTCTGGGTGAATGGCAGAACCGCTGGGGATATCAACTGACATTGGCTCTTAACCCGCTCGGCCAGCTAGTACAGGGCCCCTATTACGAAAGCACGCCTGGCGCCGCTCGTACTGCCGTTGACCCCATCATTCCATATGACCGTGTCGTCGAACGATCAATTCCACAGGAGATCCCGCTGTACTGGGACCAGGCGATGAATCCCAATGCGACAGAAGAACAGAAGCAGGGCTTCCTGGCTGCGGTGACTACTTTGATTGTCGAAAACCCGGCGAAGTTCGTCTCTGCAAAGCTGATGACAGCAGGGTATGCCTCTGGCCTCGGCCCAAGGACGCTCACATTTGTCGAGGGTGACATCGCAGGGAACTGGTCAACCTTGAACGCCTCCAATCCCTACTATTCCGACGGCCGACCGATGTCGCATGTGCGCAGTCTGTTCGGGACTCTTGGGCCTTCCCGCGAATCTGTTATGGCGGCCCTAAGTTCGACCACGCAATACCAGGGTATGCACCTTAAGGGGTCGTTCCTGTGGTGGAATTTCATTCCGGAACTGGTACTGCTTCTTTTGGTGGTACTGGCCTACCGATGGGCACCCGCAAGCAGCCTGGCGGCTGTGCTGATTCTTTCCAGGATTCCAGCAATGGTACTTTTCGCTCCAGGATCGCATTTCAAGTACTACTTCACGGTCGAAATAGCCGGTTCAGTACTCCTGATTACAGCTTTTCTGGAAGCTCGCCTGCATCTGCAGGGAACCAGCTGGTCAACTCGACTGCTAACCGGAGCTCAGAGAGTTCGCAGCAACTGGTCGGCCGGGACGGCCCGAAACACTTGAATCATTTCGTGGGACTCGCCTAGGACCAAATACCGGTTGTGGGAATTGATGGAAGCCAGCGCCGGTCCGGCGCTACGGGACTCTGCGTGCGGACTGATACTCCAAGTCCGCCCTCCTAGTGACAGGCGCACGAAGCGTGCCCCTGCGGACTCGGCGTCTCCTTGAATCTGCGCCGAGACGGCGTTGGGAGCAACCCGCCGTATGGGTATCGATGCGACGCGAGAATGACGAGCACCCGATACCACCGTCGTCAATCAACGGAGCTCTATCGCCGCGGCCCCTGGGCCAGGATATTCCAGCACCGGACTACGCACTCTCACCAATCTCAATCTTGGGGAAGGCAACTGAGGCTGCTCTGAAAGCTGCTCTCCAGCTCTTCGGCGGGCGAGGCCTCGAGCAATCAGCCCCGCCCTCGCAACAGACGACGCAGAACGCGATCAGTCAAGCAGCCTGTTACGGAAGCACCACGTTCATTGCAGGCATTGCCTATCGTGGTGCTGGCGCCGATCCCGAAACTGCTTCAGCCAAGAGTCCATTGGTTTTTGTAGCTGTGGCCAGGGTGACGAAGCCGGTCTCGCCAGAGCACAGCCTCTTCGCCTGGCGCTTGAACTCTTGGGCAAGAGGCCCGATCTGAAGGATCAGCAGCGGCTACTGCGTGGCCGACTCAACGAAAACTCTGTTGAAAGATCTAGCGGACGTGGCGATCAGCCTCGAACCAGCCCGGCGTCCGGACTGCGACCGGGCGGGGCTCCAACTGCATTGCGGAAACACCCGTGAAATCGCGCCGAGAGCGCGGCCAAGCGCTCTCTTCACGTCACGATCTCAACCACGCGCCACGTGCACCGCGTTGATCTCTCTTTCCGTTCCTGCCGACGCATTTCTCTTCCGGGCAGTCAGGTAACCATCGAGGGCTTCGAGCGATGCGGTGAAGTCCTCCCAGCGGCGATTCCGGCGAAGCGATTCAAGCTGTCGCTGGACGCGCTCGCTGCGAAGTTGAGCAGAGGACTGCAGTAGTCTTAGCTGCGAAACGAATGCATCCACGTCGTCATAACGCTCGACCATATCCTCCTCTGCGAGGAAGTCCACGATCCCCCCCACCTGCGGTGCGAGGATCGGCAGTCTCGCCGCGGCTACATCGAACAGGATGGTCGGCGTCCCTTCCCACGCCGTCGTGTGCAGATAGGCAAAGTGATCAGGGGTTGCCACGTCCTCAAGCCTCTGGAATTCGCCGTGGAGAGTAACGTTGTGCAGAGACCGTAGCTGGGAGAGATCCTGCACCGCTGCGCCAGACATCACTTGTGCACCGTACACATCGAAGTGCACGTCAGGCATCCGCGTAGCGATCGCTGCCAGGATGTCCGGGCGCTTCTGCCGGTCGAGACGGCCGGCCCACAACACGCGCCTGGCACCGTCCGCAGAGATCGCCTGTCCGCACGATTCGGCCACCCGACCGTCATATGGGAACGGGATGAAGGTGAAGGAACCACGAGGAATGCCCAGCTCACGCGACCATATCTGCGGATAACGCGAGTTGTCGCAGATTACCGTGGAAAGGTGCGGGTAGCAGTAGCGCAGATAGTCACGCGCGTAACCGACCGGATTCATCCGCTGGTCGTAGTCATCGCAGAACAGCGAAGCAAACAATCGCGAGTGCTGGGTCAGCGCCAGCCCGTGGCGCAGGATTGCATCCCAACCAACACGGGAGTTCACAAGATGAACCGTCGGCGCGCGCAACTGCAGCAGTACACGCACCATTACATTGACTTGCTGGTTGAAATCCAGGGAAGCCGCAATGTTCCCGAAATCGACGCATTGGGCCTGCGCCGGCAGCCTGGAGGCCCATGGCGACGAAGCGGGCTCAGTCGTAAGAACAAGAATCCGTGCCAACGGATCGCTCTGCGCGATGGCGCTTGCGTGATAAAGGATTCCCCGATCCGCCCCACCTGGCTTCAGCCATGGCACAAGCAATGCATGCGTATACGGCTCTCCACCAATGGCATCGGATAGTGCGGCATACACCTCCCCCTGCCGGGTATCCATCGGAACCGAATAGAAGGCGTAGCGCTCCACGCCGGATCCTGGCGGCAGCAACTCTGGTTCTATCGAAGCAAGTGCACGCATCTCATCCTGCAGCCAGACCGGCATCGTAGGTGCCGATGCGATGCCATACGTTGACGCATTCGAATCTGTCGACTTTGCGGACAGCATGGCAAGCACACGGCGGACCCAGTGTGCCACCCGGCGCGTGTACCGATTGCGGACCCAGCGATTATGAGTGAGTTGATCAAACATGGCCTTGTCCTTTGCCGCGCTTGCGCCCAAGGGCAAACAGCGAGGTGCAGGGAATGACGGTTTTCAATGCGTGGCTGGCTTCGTTGAGAGAACCATGCCATTTGCGCCGGTAGAAGTAAGCCGATCCCCAGGCGAGCCGGTGGACCACTCCGCGGGCAATCGTCTCCGCATTCCAGTACCAGTCTTCGTACCCGAAGCCAGTTCGCTTCGGGTAGCAGGCCACGTAGGGAATGCTCTCGAACAGCTCGCGGGTGGAGAACGCTGCACTGATCCAGGGGTTCACAGTGAGCAATGCGTTCTCATCGTAGTAACCTCCCTCCTGATCCACCTGCCAGTTGAACGCACTGTACATGCCGAAGCTCAGGACCATCTCAGGATGCAGAACGAAGCGCCCTTGCTGGCGAGCGGCCTCCTTCATGTGCACCAGGAAGTAGCCGGTGGAGACAAGATCATCACCGTCCAGAGTGCACACATAGTCTGCCCGGCACGCTGCCACACCCGCATTGCGTGCAAGTGCCGCATCCCCGAGCCGGGTCTCGACAAGAATTTCAGTCCCATCCAGATCGGGGTGCTCGGTCACGAACATGCGGGTCTGGTGGTCCGCGTTGTCCAGCACCAGGACCAGTTCAACCTCGACCCCATGCTCCCGCGCCACTTTGCGGGACAGCGCGTACGAGCGCAGCGAGGTGTGCGCAAGGATTCCTTCTCCATGGAAAGTGACGATGGCGCTCAGCGCTGGCCTGGTCATTTGCCGCTCCTGCGGCTCGACGGCACTACAGCTCGCCGCGTCCTCTTCGCATTCATTTGCGCCCCAATCTACTGAATTCTAAGCGTACTTAACGATCTTCATGATACTAGGGGACCTGTCCTGACGCGAATGGCCATTCCTCCTAGATTCGAACCCTCTTGGCGACGCCATAGTACTTCTCCACGAGCTGCTCCAGGTATCCTGGGCCAAAGTGAATACCGCAAGCCCTGGCGGCCCTAAGGCAGTCCGTGGTATCAATCGGAAACGCGGCACCGCGCTCAAGAATGCTGTAGTTCCCGCGCTTCGCGAGCGCACGTTCCATGCAATGAACAATGTCAGGCATACGGGTCGACTGGGCATCTGCGAGCGGCATCATCCGCGGGAACTGCTCGGGGTGACAGAGCACATGGGTCACCAGGGTCACCACATCTTCGACATCGATCAGATTGCGCTCAGAGCGTACCCACACCTCGAAGTGCTCACCAGACTGAATGCGTTGGCTGAGAAAATTGGTGAGCGTATGTGGATTGCCTCCTTCGCCAACCACCTGTGGAAGCCGGAACACCCTGCCACGCTCATCGGCCAGCACCCGAGACTCCATCCAAGTCTTGTGCCGCAGGTAGGGAGTCCTCGGCTCGTCCGGATTGCCAACTGCGCAGCTTCCGAAATAGACAACCCGGCGCGCTTGCGGATAAGTGAACACCTCATCCAGCAGACGCTTCTCACGATCAAATGCAGCCTGCTCCCGCTCGTCGGAGTTGGACACCCCTGCAGCAACGATCACAGTCGCCCCGTCCTGCGGCCACTTGCCGGCGAAGGCCTTGGCAACCAGGCCTCGTCCAATAATCACTGAATTCTTCCTTGCTCGATAGATATGTCAGGCGCTGCCGGCAGTTCCGGCAGGTAGAACGGTATGTCTTGCAGTGTCTTGACGAAGGTGCTCCAGTCCCGACCATCTGATAGCGAGGCGTACTGCTCGATCCGACGCTGTTCACGCAGCGCCTGATCATGTCCCAGGTCCTTCAACCTCGCCACGAATCCAGCAACGTCATCGGGATCATCAACTAACCAAGCAGCATCGAGGAGATCGCCGATCCCCCCGACTGCTGGCGCCACGATCGGCAGACCCGCGGCCGCAGCATCAAGCAGCAGTGTCGGCAATCCTTCCCATGATGTGGTGAAAAGCAGCGCCGCATGCGTGGGACGCACGATGTCGTCGAACCGTTCGAATGAACCGTTCAGGACTACGTTGGGCAATCCTCTGATCTCCTTGACTGCAGGATCCGGACGGCCCAGTTCGGATACCCCATGCACGTCGAATCCTACTGATGGCATTGACTTTGCGACCTGGAGGAGAATGTCAAGCCGCTTCTGGCGATCAAAACGCCCTGCCCAGAGTACTCGAGCAGGACCTTCGATCAGATACGGCCCCTCCTTCCGGACAACCTTCTGGTCATAAGGGAAGCGCAGCACGCTGAACAGCTGTCGAGGAACACCAAGGTCCCTGGACCAGATGTTCGGATAGACACTATTGTCGCAAAAAACCGTCACCAGGTTTGCATAGCTGTCGCGCAGGTGACTTCGGGCAAATCCGGTTGGAACCCCCTCCTCATCGCGGTCATCGCAGAACAGGGAAGCAAACAGCCCTGACTTCTGGCGCAGCGCCAGCCCGTGCTGCGCGAACGCCTGCCAGGCAACCCTTGAATTGATGTTGTGAATCACCGCCGGTTGCATCTGCAGCAACAGCCGGGTCAGAAGTTGCACGCGACCGGGCAATGCCATGCCGCCCACAATCCGGCCAAATGGGAGCACCCTGACCGCCGCTGGGACTCGCTCAAGCCAAGGAGAGGCAACGTCCTCGGTAAGAACAAGCAATGCTTTGCCTGCGGGCAGCGCCTCTGCCCAGACCCGAAGGTGATGCAGCGCCCCCCGATCAGCCCCTCCCCGCACCAACCATGGCAAGATGAGAACGTGGCTGGCTGACTGAGTGCCGACAGACTCCACCAGTTCCCGATAGATCTCGCCCGGGCGGTTGGTGAGCGGGATCGAAGCGTGGCCAAAGCGCCTGGGCTCGTCACCCTCCCTCAACAGCTCCGGCTCGATCGCCGCCAGCGCCACCATTTCCTCATGCAGCCAGTCCGGCATTGGTCTGTGCCCGCTGCCGGTATTCCGACCCACGCGTTCAATGCGTCGACCCAGCCAGACCATGATGCGGCCCAGTTCCATTCGTGGATTACGCAGCAGCTGGCGAACATCGACACGACGCGCCAAAGCGAACAGACGCCGCATCAACAATGCTCCCATCGACCGAACAGATCACTCGGTGGCAAGACGGCGCGCATGGCGGCGCTGCTCGCATTGACCGAGCCTGTGTGCTTGAGCCTGTAGAAATAGGCCGTGCGTGGCACGATCAGATGCTCGTAGCCCGCCGCCACGGTCTGGCAACTCCAATGCCAATCTTCATAGCCATATCCGGTCTTTTCTGGCCGGCAGGCGACGTAGGGGATCTGACTGAAGACTTCACGGCGCGCGAACACGGCACTTATCCAAGGATTCGCGTGGAGCAGCACGTCCGGCGAAAATGGCATGCTGCGCTGATCAAGCTGCAGACTGATTCCATTTTCCCTGCCGAAGCTGGCAACCACCTCGGCGTGAAGAACGGACCGAACTGGAGCTGCCGCAGCAAAGGCCAAGTGTCGCTGAAAGTAATCCCGGCTGATCAGGTCATCGCCATCGAGGATGCAGACAAAGGTGCTTCTGGCCTGCTCGATACCCAGGTTGCGCGCCAGCGCCGGATCTCCTGCTGAAGTGACGAGGATCAGCTCATCTCCCTCCAGGTCAGGATGCCCGCGCACAATTGCGCTGGTTTTCTCATCTGCATTGTCCAATACCAGCACGAACTTCACCTGCGATCCGGCGGCAGACGCATGCTGGCGCGACCGCATGTAGCTTCGCAGCGCAGCATATGCAAACAATCCCTCGCGATGGAAAGTCACTACGACGGTAAGTTCAGCCATCATCGCGGATGTCTCCAATCGAGCAGCTTGGTAAGCAAACGCAATGCCGTGCGTACCACGGACTTCAGCGGCATGCGTTGAAGTGCTGACGCGAGCGAGGTCATCTCTTCTGCGATGGCCTCGGCCGGGAACCGCAGCTGAGGTGAGTTGCCGATGATCAGCCCGGTTGCTGCGGCGAGATCACGCGCTGCCTCCTCCAGCTTCCGGTGTGCTGCGATCTTGTCGTCCAGTGCAGCTGATTGGCGCTGATACGCGTTGTGCACCTGCGCCAGCTCCTCCCGCCTCCGCTGGAGCTCATCCTGCAGCCCCGCCCATTCAGCTTCCGCATGCAGATGCGCAAAGCGGAATGCGGCCCGGAGGCCCACGATCTCTGCCGCCCTGGCTTCATTCTCGGACTGCGATGCCTGAAGCTCTTCGGTACGCAGTGCCAACTCCTCATGCAGCCGGTAGTACTGCTGCTCCAACCAGTCTTTGCCTTCTTGCAGCTGGCGCTGCCACGTCAGGCGCTGGTCGAGCTCAAGACTCAGACTCTGGTACTGGGCATCCAGCCAGTTTTTCGCAGACGAGAGCTCCTCGTGCTGCGCCATCAGTCGCCTTAGCTCGGTGGCGAGACGTGCAGTGTGCCCGTCCAGCCATGCCTTTCCTTCCTGCAGCGTTTCACTTTCGATTCGATGCCTCTGAAGATCCGAACGCAGTTCGTCCATATCTTGAGCGAGCACAAGCAACTGTGACTCGAGTACGCGCTCCCCCCCCTCCCGCCGCTCCAACTCGGCGTTGAGGTGGCGGTACTGACCGTCGAGCCAGTCCTTGGCAACCTGCAATTTGCCAATCCACTCCTGTTGAAGCCGCAGTTCCGTGCGCGCCTCCTGCAATTGTGCTTTCCATGTATGGTTTCCCCCTTGCCAAGCAATCCCCGGCCGCAGTGGAGACTCAGCAGTTACCCGCAACGCAGTCGCCAGGCCACCGGCTTCATCCATGACCACGGCCAATTCCGGCATCGAGAATGTCTCCGGCGCCGCAGGATCAGCCACGACTTCGGACCAGTCCGCCTGAGCGGACAGCCGCCGCGCCTCGTCCAGACCGCGGGACCATGCCATGCGCGCAGCATCGACGTTGCCTTGGCCGAACCTGATCCAGCCCAACCTTGCGGCGGCGGCGGTGGTCTTGGTACCCAGCAGCGGGCTGAAGGCCAGCACATCGAATGCCAGGACACGCTGATAGAGCTCAGCCGCCTCTTCCAGCCTGCCATCGGCCTGGTAGAGCTGAGCGGCGGCAAAGGCGAGGGAAACCTGCCAGCGCAGCACCGTAGGATTGGCAGCCGGCTCGGTGATGTAGTGCCAGACGGCAGCGAGCAACACCTCACGCTTGTCTCCGGCGGCTGCTTCCGCGTCATAGAGCAGTACGCACAGGGCAGCACCGTGATCGGCGGAAGTCGGTGACGACGAGTCGAGTACGCTGCGGGCAAGCTGCCGGCGTAGCACCGGTGATTCGATCCGCTCCCCCATGGAAACGATCAAGCGGACAACGCTTGCGTCCTGATAGTCGCGATGGAATGCGATGATGTTGGGAACCTGCGCGGAAGGGTCCTGCGTGACCCCTCGCCCGCCAGTTTTCACCGCGAGCAGCACAATTGCGTCGGCGCTCTCCCCGCGCGCAGTGGCGAGCGGAGTCTCGCGGTCAATTTCGTGGAACTGCTCAAGACCAGTCCGGCCGGCAGTACGCTGATACCACGCGCGATCCACCACCAGCTCCAACTCTTCCAAGCAAGTCACCAAATGTGACAGCGGATCGAGTCCATGCGCCAACGGCACGCGCAGGACAAGCCGCCCGCTTCGCCGCAGTGGAGCATGTGCATTCCGCAGCAGCCCGTGCCAGTCCGCGGCATCGACGGCCATCTGCGTGATCACCACATCCAGCAAATCGGAGAACTCCGGCCAGCGCGCAGGGTTGATCCATTCGAGGCCGGGCTGCGACGGGGCGGGTGGTCGCGATGCCAGCACGCCCAACCAGCGGCAGCGTGATTGCTGCTGCACGATCCGCCATACGCCGTCCCCAGCGGCTTCGGTCGCCATGACTGCATCACCAGGACGTACGAGGGCGGCCGCTAAACCGTGAAAGCTGGCATGCGGAATCGTATCGGCGGAGGTCGATCTGACCCCGCTCCGAGCAAGCACCAACAAGGCAGCGCTGCCAAGAACGCCAGGCATGGTGAAGATCGCGGGGTGAAGATCCCATCCACGCTCACAGGCTTGCTCCCGCCAGGCGGGCACGTCTGCGCCTGCACCGCCCACCAGCACCAACGTGGAAACGTCAGATCCGAGCGCCTCGGACCGCAATGCATCGGTCTGCGCCCAAGCGACCATCCATTCCGGGCGCTCGCCATCCGCCTCAATCTGAGTCGTGGAAACTTCGCAGCCTGCCCTGCGCAACGGCGCGGTCAGCATCGTCATCTCGGCGCCGAACAGGACTACCCGGCCCGGCCCGCAGATCCGCAGACAGAATTCCGCCAATCCGTCGGGTAACAGAGTAGTCGCCGGCTGCGCGGAGGACATTGATGAATCTGGCGCGCTCATGGCGATTGCTACCTGCTATCGCCGGACGCAGCAGCAGACGCTTGTCCGAGGCGCTGTACCTCTGCCGTCAGTGAGTGGTACTGCGCGTCCAGCCATCTGCGAGCAGCCTCGAGTTCGACGTTGTACTGCTCCAGTTCGGCAATATGCTTCTGCTGCTCGTGGTACTTGCCATCAAGCCATCGCTTGGCATCCACAAGCTGCTGTACATCGCCAGCACTCAGGCTCGACTGCCCATTGCCATCCCCGATGCCCGCGGACACGGCGCGATCATCGTTGTCGCCCAGCAATGCGGGCTCCGGGCCGAGCAGATCGCAGATGATCGGGGCTCGGATCCGAATCAGAAGTTTCAATCGAGCAAAGCGTAGATGCGTTGGCAATGCCAGCTGGGCCGCGGCAAGATGCAGAAGCGCGGCCGCCTCGGCCTCGATGGATGGCTCGACCAATGCTTCACGGGCCGCTGTCCGGCAATGCTCCCAATGCGCAGCAGCGGACTCCAGCGTCCCAGTGGTTGTCGCAAGCACAGCCGCCGCCGCACGCGAGCGGGCCTGGAGCAGCGGTTCTCCCGTTTCGAAATGGGCCTCAAGTTCATGCAATGCGGCGTCAGTTTGTCCGTTGGCGAGCATTTCGCGGAACGGACGCAGCGGATCGTCCCCCGTTTCCATTGCCGCATCGGTCTTGCGGGCGAGCACCAGCAGCCATTCACCATCGCAGCTTGGACCTGCGTGCGGATCGATCTCAAGCATGGAGCGCACCGACAGATGCCGCTTCTGGCCACCTCCGGCATCCTGCAACCACGCCCTCTCGATAACGAAACCATTCCGATGGAACTGGTTGATGAGTCGCGGCCAGTCGTATACATGGAAATGAAATGGATTCGGGTCCTCGCCAGTTTCGTCCGACCAGTCATTAGGCACGCTTGCATACAAGCGCCCTTCCGGCGAGAGCACCCGATGCAGCTCCGCCAGCAGTCGATCAGGCTCAGGAAGATGTTCCAGCGTCTCCACAGATACCGCGAAGTCCGCGGAACCATCAGCCATTCCCGACAGATCCTGCGCATCGCCGACAACGAAGCTCATCTCTACCGGGGCATCAGGGGCAAAACAGGTACTGGCGTAGTCCACCGCATAGTCACTGGCATCAAGTCCAATGAACGAGGCCGCCTGGCTATTGTGGGCAAGCTGGTAGGAGCCGTACCCCAAGCCGCATGCGACGTCGATGACGCGATCCCCAGGTCGAATGAACTGCGCAGCCTGTGCATAGCGGGCCATGTGCGCATCGGATCGTCGCCCAGCCTCGCGAGTCATGTCCGTATGCAGATCGCGCTCTTCCACAAGCGCGCTCAGAGGATAGGCAGCAATGGCTGCGTCGGGCACGCGTTCGAACGCCATCAACAGCAACCCATTGACACGATCCAACTCACCGTATGGCGCTACGCGCTCGTTCTGCGGATGTTTGCGCCACTCTTGGCGGATGGCCGCTGCCTCCCACTGGGCACGCGCTACGTTGGTTGCCGCCCCCCCCCCGACCAGAAGGCATACGGGTATACGGATATCCGCCAGCAATGACTGCAGGCACTCATCGGCGGAGCCAACATCTGCATGATCAACAACGAGGACCGCAGACGCTGCGCCTTCCACTCCATCAAGCACCTCATATCCGCACTGCCGCAGGCCGCGCGCCAATGCCGGCTCGGAATTTCCGAGCAGCGCAACCGGACCCGCAGCCAACCAGTCATACAGTCTTCGAACTCCGACGCGCAACGCCGCGGGGGACAACGCGGAACGGGGAACATTCGTGCTTGTTTGCATCACAGTTTCTCCGTATTTCGCTGAATTCCGGCCACTTCCGCGTGCATGCGGAGATCGCAGACACCACCGAATGTGTATTCCTTCTGCCTCATGCCCACTTGGAAGAAGGCCGCCTCGTCACGCCAATGCAGCATGCGCTGTGCTCCGCCAAATTGCTCGATTTCTTCTGAAACAGAAACCTGGACTTCATAGAAGTTCATGCCAAGGGCGCAATCGAAGGTAAACCGCACCACGAAAGGAACGTCCGCCGGGAACATCATGTTCCACACCCCTGAATCATCCCGTCCGCGCTCGGCCCACGCATTAACATCCTGGTTCAAAGTACCCCACGAGTAGAGCTTCACCCCTTCCTTGTTGCGAAGCCGGACATTGATGTTGAGTCGGTCCATGTCACGCTTCGGGCGCCCGGTCACTTCAATGACCACCTTGTCCTGCGGCAGGAAGTAGGCGCACTCCTCGTCGCGCTGGTCGAGCACGCGCACCCGCTCGATCACGCAGTCATAGTCGCCGAAGGACAACTTGTCGCTGCGGGCACCCAAGATCGCAGAACCTTCATGGCCCTCTACGTCCGCGGCCCCTTCGCCAGCCACCTGCGCGTCAACAATTTTCTGGGCAAACTGCAGGTGCTGCGCACTGACCGACGCGTAATAGTCGCGCTCATCCTCATGCAGCTGCTTCCTGTATTCGAGGACCACGTCCGATGACGGCCCCGCAACCCGCACGGTGCCGTCCCTCAGGAGGATCGAATGATCGGTCAACGTCCTGATCGACTCCTGGTCATGGGAGACGAGGAGCAGGGTGCAACCGTTGGCTCGCAGCGCCTCCATCTGCTGGAAACAGCGCTTCTGGAAGAGCGCGTCGCCCACAGCCAGGGCCTCATCCACGATGAGGATGTCCGGCTCGACCTGGGTCTGCACTGCAAATGCCAGCCGCAGCATCATGCCGCTGGAGTAAGTGCGCACGGGCTGATCGATGAAACTGCCTATGTCGGCGAAGGCGGCAATAGCATCGAAGCGTTGCATCACCTCACGCTCCGTCAGGCCAAGAATCATGCCATTGAGCACGACATTCTCGCGCCCGGTGAAATCCGGATTGAACCCGCTTCCCAGCTCAAGCAGCGCAGCGATCCGTCCATTGACCTTGGCCTTGCCCCTTGTCGGTGCAAGTGTGCCGGCGATGATCTGCAGCAGCGTCGATTTTCCTGAACCGTTGCGACCGATGATGCCGACCGCGTCGCCCCGTTTCACTTTCAAACTGACATCACGCAGCGCCCAGAACTCACGCCCACGTTGACGCGAAGTCCACGAGCTACCAACAGGCAGAACACGCCCCAGCCGTGGCAACAGCATCTGCAGCAGTCGATCAGAAGGCTTCTCAAAAATGTTGAACACCTTGCTGACGTTCTCGATATCGATCACGAGATCTTCAGACGACATCGGCAAACGCCCTCCGGGTCCGCTGGAACCACCAGAAACCAATGAAGAAAATGGCCAATGACCAAGCGACGGCCCAGCCATAGGAAGGCCAATCCGGCAATGTGCCACTCACGATCAGCGCGCGGGTCTGCTCGACATAGACAGCCAGCGGACTCAGCCGCATCCACTTGCCGATCACATCGGGAAAAATGATCGATGGATAAAGCACAGGTGTCAGGTACTGGAGCACCCGCGCCAGCAATCCGGCAATCTGATCAACATCGCGGAAGAACACCCCGAGAGACGCGAACAGATAGGCCACGCCCATCGTAAGCATGAGCAACGGCAGAATCAGGACCGGCAGGAGGATCATCTGCCAATGGAGGCCAAAGCTGCTGAAGGCCAGGAACACCGCGAGCGCGACCGTGGCCACACCAGCGTTGTACAGCGATGACAACACCACCACGGGCGGCAGTACCTCCAACGGGAAGACTACCTTCTTGACCAGGTTGGGATTGCTGAGAACCGCCGTAGGTGCTCGCGTCAATGATTCTGCAAAGAAGTTGTAGACGATCAAGCCAATGAACAGCAACACGGCGTAGTCGACCTTGCTGTGCACTTCAATGCCTTTCCACTTGGCACTGAAGATGGTGGCGAAGATCACTGTATAGATGCCAAGCATGATCAACGGCACAAGCACGCCCCATAGCGCGCCCAGCAGCGAATGCTTGTACTTCGTCTTGATGTCGCGGCCGGCCAGGCTCAACATCAGTTCGATGCGGCGTCCCATCATACAGAGGCAACCCTCAGCGCCCGCTCCAGATCCACCTGCAGATCCCCCAGATCCTCAACACCCACGCTCAGCCGCACCAGTGCATCGCTGATGCCCAGCTGCTCGCGGCGCGCGACCGGGATCGACGCATGCGTCATCACCGCCGGGTGGTTGACCAGGCTTTCAACGCCGCCCAGCGATTCGGCCAGGGTGAACAGCTCGGTCTTCTCGCAGAAACGCTTGGCCGCCTCGAAACCGCCCTTGAGCACGATCGAGACGATGCCGCCGTACCCAGCCATCTGCTTGCCGGCCAGTTCATGCTGCGGGTGCGACGGCAGGCCCGGGTAGATCACCTTCTCCACCGCCGGGTGCTTTTCCAGCCACTGGGCCAGGGCCAGCGCGTTGGCGCAGTGGGCCTTCATGCGCAGCGGCAGGGTCTTCAGGCCGCGCAGGGCCAGGAAGCTGTCGAACGGGCCCTGCACGCCACCCACCGAGTTCTGCAGGAAGGCCATCTGCTCGGCCAGTTCGGCGTTGTCGCCAACCACCACCATGCCACCGACCATGTCCGAGTGGCCGTTGAGGTACTTGGTGGCCGAATGCAGGACCAGGTCCGCGCCCAGCTCCAGCGGGCGCTGCAGCATCGGCGAGGCGAAGGTGTTGTCGACCACCACGATCAGGCCATGGCGCTTGGCAATGGCGGCCACAGCGGCGATGTCCACGATCTTCAGCATCGGGTTGGTCGGGGTCTCGATCCACACCATCTTCGTCTTCGGCGTGATGGACGCTTCAAACGCAGCCAGGTCGGTCAGGTCGACGAAGCTGAAATCCAGCCCGGCGGTGCGGCGGCGCACGCGCTCGAACAGGCGGAAGCTGCCGCCGTAGATGTCATCCATCGCCACCACGTGGCTGCCGGCGTCCAGCAGCTCGATCACGGTCGAGCTGGCCGCCATGCCCGAAGCGAAGGCAAAACCGCGGGTGCCGCCTTCCAGCGACGCCACGCAGCGCTCGTAGGCGAAGCGGGTCGGGTTGTGGGTACGCGAGTACTCGAAGCCCTGGTGCGCGCCCGGGCTGGACTGCGCATAGGTCGAGGTGGCGTAGATCGGCGGCATCACCGCGCCGGTGCTGGGGTCGGGCGACTGGCCGCCGTGGATGGCCAGCGTGGCCAGGGCCAGGGCGCGATCCTGGGAAGTAGCGTTGGACATGTTCTTTCCTGAGGGGCGCCGAAGCTCGGCGCCGTCGAAGGTGCGGAAGTCTATCAGCGCGGCCTTAACGACCTTTGACGCGGATAAACCGGGATTCAGCAGCGAACGTCTGCGATCAACGGCTTACTGCACGCGACGGCGCAGATAGTTCAGCAGGTCGATACGGGTGATCAGGCCCAGGAAGGCATTGCCGTCCATCACGATCGCCACCTGGCCGCGGTCGAACACCGGCAGCAGCGCCTCGATCGGCGACTTCACGTCCAGCCGGTCCAGCTTGCTGACCATCGCCGTGGCGACGGTGTCGCGGAAGCGTGCTTCGTCACCATAGACATGCAGCAGCACGTCGCTTTCGTCGACGATGCCGACCAGCTGGTCACCGTCCATCACCGGCAGCTGCGACACGTCGTACAGCTTCATGCGCTGGTAAGCGGTGGTCAGCAGGTCGTTCGGTCCGATCACGACAGTGTCGCGCTGGCCATACGGGCGCAGGATCAGGTCGCGCAGGTCGCCGTGCTGCGGGCGCTCCAGGAAGCCGTTGTCCAGCATCCAGTAGTCGTTGTACATCTTCGACAGGTACTTGTTGCCGGTATCGCACACCAGCACCAGCACCTTCTTCGGCGCGGTCTGCTCCTTGCAGTACTTCAGCGCAGCGGCCAGCAGGGTGCCAGTGGACGAGCCACCGAGGATACCTTCCTTGCCCAGCAGTTCGCGCGCGGTGTGGAAGCTCTCGGCGTCGCTGATGGCATAGGCCTTCTTGACGCGGCTGAAGTCGGAGATCGACGGCAGGAAGTCCTCGCCGATGCCTTCCACCAGCCAGCTGCCCGACTTGTCGTTCAGATTGCCGTCGTTGATGTACTCGGCCAGGATCGAACCGACCGGATCGGCCAGCACCAGCTCGGTCTTCGGCGACAGCTTGGCGAACGCGCGCGACAGGCCGGTCATGGTGCCGGAGCTGCCGCAGCCGAACACGATGGCGTCGAGATCGCCGCCCATCTGCTCCAGGATCTCCGGGCCGGTACCGAATTCATGCGCGGCCGGGTTGTCCGGGTTGCCGAACTGGTTGATGAAGTAGGCACCCGGGGTCTGCTCGGCGATGGTCTTGGCCAGATCCTGGTAGTACTCCGGATGGCCCTTGGCCACGTCCGAGCGGGTCAGGCGGACTTCGGCGCCCATCGCCTTCAGGTTGAAGATCTTCTCGCGGCTCATCTTGTCGGGAACGACCAGGATCAGCTTGTAGCCCTTCTGCTGCGCGACCAGAGCCAGACCCAGGCCGGTGTTGCCGGCGGTACCTTCCACCAGGGTCGCACCCGGCTTCAGGTCGCCACGCTGCTCCGCCGCCTCGATCATTGAAAGGCCGATGCGATCCTTGATCGATCCGCCCGGGTTGGCGCTTTCGAGCTTCAGGTAGAGCTCGCAGACGCCGCTGTCCAGGCGCTGGGCCTTGACGATCGGGGTCTGGCCGATGAGTTCGAGGACGGAAGAATGAATGGGCATTCGGAGGACTTTCGGTTCGCGCCGCGGAGGGCCGGACCGGTGATTATCCGTCGGATGGCGATGAATGTCAGGTCGGCGCGGAGACGGGCCACAAGCCCGCAAAAAGAGATGCGGACGGCCCCGGATCGACGAGGAGACCGGTACCGCCCGCATCGGTGAGTGGTGCCTGCAGGCCAAGGCACCACTGCCTGTGGTGCCTTGGCGCGGCCGCCTCATCGGCGGTACCGCGATGCCGGGGCAGGAGCGCCCGGCGGGGGCCATCGATGGCCGGGTCACGCCGTTCCGGGCGTGACGGGGTGCGTCAAAGCGTGGGGGACGTCGTTGGGAGCGGTGTTTCGTACATTCGCAGAAGTCGTTGCTTGGCCAGCAGCTTCTCGCGCTTCATGCGACCCAGGGTGACATCATCGATCGGGAGTACGCCCAACTCCGCGTCCATGCACTTCTTGTTCAACTTGCGGTGCTGGTCATGGAGTGCCCTGAACTCCGGATCACGCGCGCGACGTGCGTCGATCTCGCTCTGGGGCTGATCTTCAAACATGATGGACCTCCTTCGACAGATACACGAACGCCCCGGCCACAAGGCACGGGGCGTTGTTCATGGAGGAGCGCCGGTCGATGGCCACCTGGACGCCTGCAACGACCTGCGGCACTGGCCTGCGCACGTCGATCTGCTGCGGTTCGCGCCCTGCTTGCATCGGCCCGGCCCTCCCATCGTCCGGTCCGCGGCATTGCGTCCCGGACGATTGACCCTACGCCTGCTCAAGGCGGGGTACAAGACCCCTGCGTCAAAAAGACCGAACCCCGCCGGGGCGGGGTTCAGGCTGAATGCTCATCACAACGAAAAACAAACGATATCAAGCAATTACGGGGCGATGATGACCTCGGCCGAACGTGCCTGGGTGGAGGCCGCCTTCTTTCCGGCGAGCTGGATCCGGTTGCTCGCGACCCCCGCAGCAACCAGCGCGTCACGCAGGGCCTCGGCACGCTTCTGGCCCACGCCATTGGCACTGTCGTACGCCTCGATGCGCAGGCGGCCCTTCTTGCCGATGTTCAGGTATTCGGCCAACGCCTTGGCCTGGTTGCGGGCGCCGCCGGACAGGCTGGAGGCGCCGGCGGCAAACGCATCGCCACGGAAGGTGAAGACCTCGCCGCGGCCATCGAACTTCGAGCCCGGCAGCTTCTGACCGGACACCAGCTCGGCTTCCTCGCGGGCCAGCTTGGCGGCGTTCTGCTGGGCAGCGCTGAGGCGCTGCTGCTGCTTGCCAGCCACGCTGGTCAGGGCGTTCTCGGCGTCCTGGCGGGCCAGGGTTTCGGCCTCGGCGGCCTGGCGCAGGCGTTCAGCCTCCTCGGCCTGCATCTGTGCCTGCATGCGCAGCTGTTCGGCCTCCTGGCGGGCGCGCGCGGCGTCGCGGCGGCTGGCCTCGATCAGCAGGTCGCTGCGGGTCCGCTCCAGGCGGTCGACCTCGCGGGCGGCCAGCGCGGTACGCACGGCCGTCTCGGCGATCTCCACCCGGCGCTCGGCCAGGTAGGTGGCCAGTTCCTGGTCGCGGCGCTTGGCCTTGTCCAGGGTGGCGATGGCCTGCTGGGCCTGCATGCGCTCGAAGGCGCCCAGCTCAGCGGTATCCGGGTTGGCCTGGATGGCCATCAGGCGCTGGCTCAGCTGCGCCACCATCGGGTTGTCAGCGGCCACGGCCAGCGTAGGCAGCGCCAGCAGCGCGGCCAGGGTTGCGGCAGTCATCGGCTTCACCGGCGATCCTCCCCGGTCGACAGCTGGCGTTGCAGCTGGTTGACCTCGTTGCGGCGCAGCTGCAGCTGGGCGGTCACGGTGGCTTCCTCGCTGCGCACGCGGGCCAGGTCGGCATCGGCGGCGGCACGCAGGGCCATTGCCGGGGCGTTCTTGCGCTCGCGGCGGTCGCCGGCGGCGCGCTGGGCCTGCTCCAGCCCCTGCCGGGCCAGCCCGATCAGGTCCGGGGCGTACTGGTCGGCATCGGCCTGGGTGGCCTTGTCGACCGCCTGCCGGGCCTGGGCCAGTTCCATCGCGCCATCCTGCGCCCAGGCGGGGGCAGACAGTGCGAATGCAAACGCCATCACATACAGGCTGTGGCGCATTCGTGCGAAGCTAAGTCGTTTCATTGGGGAGGCCGTACCGGTTGTCGGTTCACGGCCATTGTCGTCAAGCCGACACCGTGCTGGCAACGGGCGTCGGCCGTTTCGTTGGGGAAAATTCGCAATGGATATCGGCTACTTCCTGAAGCTGATGACCGAAAAGAACGCTTCGGACATGTTTCTGACCACCGGGGCACCGGTCTACATCAAGATCGAGGGGAAGCTCTATCCGCTGGGCAACACCGGCCTGCCGCCGGGCATGGTCAAGAAGATCGCCTACTCGCTGATGGACGAAGGCCAGGTACCGCAGTTCGAGCGCGAGCTGGAACTCAACATGGCCATCGCCCTGCCCGATGCCGGTCGTTTCCGCGTCAATGTGTTCAAGCAGCGCGGTGAAGTCGGCATGGTCATCCGCGCCATCCGCAGCCGGATTCCGAGCATCGAAGAGCTGAACCTGCCGCAGGTGCTGAAGGACGTCATCATGACCCCGCGTGGGCTGGTGCTGGTGGTGGGGTCCACCGGCTCGGGCAAGTCCACCTCGCTGGCATCGATGATCGACCACCGCAACAGCACCACCACCGGTCACATCCTCACCATCGAGGACCCGATCGAGTACCTGCACAAGCACAAGATGTCGATCGTCAACCAGCGCGAGGTCGGGCTGGACACCCATGCCTTCCACAACGCGCTGAAGAACGCGATGCGTGAAGCACCGGACGTGATCCTGATCGGCGAGATCCTGGACGCGGAAACGATGGAGGCGGCGATCGCCTTCGCCGAGACCGGCCACCTGTGCCTGGCCACCCTGCACTCCAACAACGCCGACCAGACCATCGAGCGCATCCTCAACTTCTTCCCGGAAAGCGCGCACAAGAACGTGCTGATGAACCTGGCGCTGAACCTGCGTGCGGTGATCAGCCAGCGCCTGGTGAAGAACAAGGAAGGTCGTCGCCTGCCGGCCACCGAAGTGCTGCTCAACACGCCGATGATCCGCGACCTGCTGCGTCGTGGCCAGGTGCACGAGATCAAGGCGGCGATGGAAGCATCGCTGGAAGAAGGCATGGAGAGTTTCGACCAGTGCCTGTTCAGGCTGGCCAAGGCCGGCACCATCGAGCAGGAGGAAGCGCTGCGCGCCGCCGACTCGCGCGATGGCCTGGCGCTGAAGTTCCGCCTGTCCGAAGGCAGCAGCGGCGAGCACGACCCCTACGCGGATTTCTCGGCCGGCGCACCCAGCATCACCCACGGGTTCTGATCCGCGCAGCTCTTTCGACACCGGTAGCGCCGGGCCATGCCCGGCGCAAGCCTGAAGGATTCAGGGCCGATCTCATCCATTGAGACCGCTCATCCGTAGGTTTCCGCAATGGAAACCATCCGCAAGCTTGCGATCCTGGCTGACGCCGCCAAGTACGATGCCTCCTGCGCCTCCAGCGGCTCGGGCAAGCGCGACTCACGCGCCAGCGGCGGCATCGGCAGCACCGAAGGCATGGGCATCTGCCACAGCTACACGCCGGATGGCCGCTGCGTATCGCTGCTGAAGATCCTGCTGACCAACTTCTGCGTCTACGACTGCGCCTATTGCGTCAATCGCGTGTCCAGCAATGTGGCCCGCGCGCGTTTCAGCGTGGACGAGGTGGTCGCGCTGACCCTGGATTTCTACAAACGCAACTACATCGAAGGCCTGTTCCTCTCCAGCGGCATCATCCGCAATGCGGACTACACGATGGAGCAGATGGTGGAGGTCGCCCGGCGCCTGCGCGAGGAACACCGCTTTGCCGGCTACATCCACCTCAAGACCATTCCCGAAGCGTCGCCGGAACTGCTGGCCAGCGCCGGGCGCTACGCCGACCGGCTGTCGATCAACGTGGAGCTGCCCACCGAAGCCGGGCTGAGCGCGCTGGCACCGGAGAAAACCGTACAGTCGATCCGCGGTGCGATGGGCGAGCTGCGCTGGCGCATCGAGGAAGCCAAGGAGGCACGCAAGGCCCCCGCCGCGGTGGCGCCGACTGCAAGCCGCGTCGCACGCCCGCGCCCTCCCCGTTTCGCCCCGGCCGGGCAGAGCACGCAGATGATCGTCGGCGCGGACGGGGCGAACGACCAGCAGATCCTGGCAAGCGCCGAGAGTCTGTACGGCAACTACCGCATGCGCCGGGTCTACTACTCCGCGTTCAGCCCGATTCCGGACGCCAGCCGGCAGCTGCCACTGCAGCCGCCACCGCTGCAGCGCGAACATCGCCTTTACCAGGCTGACTGGCTGCTGCGCTTCTACGGCTACGGCGTGGATGAGATTACCGACACCACCCAGGACGGCATGCTCGACCTGGATATCGACCCCAAGATGGCCTGGGCGATCCGCCACCCAGAACGCTTCCCCGTGGATCTCAACCGCGCGCCGAAGGAAATGCTGCTGCGCGTACCCGGGCTGGGCGTGCGCAATGCAGAGCGCGTGCTGATGGCGCGCCGGCACGGGCGCCTGCGCGTGGCGGACATCGCCCGCCTGAAGGCGCCGATGAGCAAACTGCTACCATTCGTGCTGCTGGCCGACCACCACCCGCGCAGGGCGCTGGACGATCCGGCTGCGCTGCGCGCCCAATTGGCCCCACCGCCCCGTCAGGGATCGCTGTTCGATGCCCTACCGTCAGCCTGACACGCAGCGCTGGTCGCTGCGGGTGGACCCGCCGTGGTCGCTGGAGGCCTGGCGCAACGGCGCGCGCGATGCCCTGTTGCGCGGCATCGCACCGGAACAGCTGGACTGGCTGGAGGGCAGCGACGCATCACTGCTGGATGCGCCGGCGGTCAGCTCCGCGCCCGTGCTGGCCGATGCCGGCGTGCCGAACGTACCGCGCGACTTCCTTGAACTGGCGGCCACCTGCCTGTGCCACCGCGATATGCAGCGCATGGCCCTGTTGTACCGGCTGCTGTGGCGCATCACCCATGGCGAGCGCTCGGTGCTGTCCAATCCCGCCGATGCCGACGTGCTGCGCGCAACCGCGCTCGCCCAGGCCGTTCGCCGCGATACCCACAAGATGAAGGCGTTCGTGCGCTTCCGCGAAGTCCCCGGCCAGCCCGAGGCGTTCATCGCGTGGTTCGAACCACAGCATCACATCGTCGATCGGGTGGCGCCGTTCTTCGCGCGCCGCTTCACCGGCATGCGCTGGGCTATCCTGACACCGTCACGCAGCGTGGCATGGGATGGGCAGGCACTGGCGTTCGGCCCCGGCGCACGACGCGAGGACGCCCCGGCCGAGGATGCGCGCGAGGCCCTGTGGCAGACCTATTACGCCAGCATCTTCAATCCCGCGCGGCTCAACACCCGGATGATGATGCAGGAGATGCCGGTCAAGTACTGGCGCCACCTGCCCGAGGCGCAGCTGCTGCCGCGCCTGGTGCGCGATGCGGGCGATCGCGTGCAGGAAATGCATGACCGGCCAGCGCAGGCACCGCAGCGCAGGATTCCCATGCGTGGGGATGCTGCGTCGGCGCCCCCCGATACCGGCAGCCTTCAGACGCTGCGACAGCAGGCCAGCGCCTGCCGCCAGTGCCCGCTGTGGGAGACCGCCACGCAGGCGGTGTTCGGCCAAGGGCCGGCCAATGCGCGGGTGATGGTGATCGGCGAGCAGCCGGGTGATACCGAGGATCTGCGCGGCCAGCCGTTCGCCGGCCCGGCTGGCCAGCTGCTGGACCGTGCCCTGGCTGAGCTGGGAATCGATCGCGCCGCGCTGTACCTGACCAATGCGGTAAAGCACTTCCACCATGAGCGCCGCGGCAGGATCCGGCTGCACAAGCGTCCGGAAAGCCGCCACATCCAGGCCTGCCGGCCGTGGCTGATGGGCGAGATCGCGCGGGTGCGGCCGCAGATCATCGTCTGCCTGGGCGCAACCGCGGCAGCCTCGGTCTTTGGCCGGGATTTCAATCTGTCGCACGACCGTGGACGCTGGCATACGCTGCAGGACGGCACCCGCGGCTATGCCACCGTTCATCCGGCGTGGGTGCTCCGGCAGGGCGATGATGCCCGCCGCGAGGCCGGCTATCGGCTGTTCCGGGAGGACCTTCGGCAGATGCTGCGAGGGGATGGGGAATCCGCCGGGCATGGCCCGGCGCTTCCACGGGCCGGGGACCGGTAGCGCCTGGCCGCGCCCGGCGAGCGAAGCGGCCCGTCAGGCGGCGTCGAGCTGGTTCTCCGGGCGCGCGCGCTCGAAGGCCTCCAGTGCCTGGCAGGCGGCCTCGATGCGGCGCAGGGTCGGGTACGGCGCCAGGTCGAGGCCGAAGCGGTGGGCGTTGTAGAGCTGCGGCAGCAGGCAAAGATCGGCCAGGCCGGGGCGGTCGCCGTGGCAGAAGGTGCCGGTGTCGCGGCTGTTGGCCAGCATCGCTTCCATCGCGGCAAAGCCTTCGGCGATCCAGTGCAGGGTCCATTGCGTGCGGGCGTCGGCCGGCAGTTGCAGGTCGCGTTCCAGGTACTGCATCACCCGCAGGTTGTTGATCGGATGGATATCGCAGGCCACCAGCTGGGCCAGCGCCCGCACCCGCGCGCGGCCGGCGGCGTCGGCCGGCAGCAGCGGCACCTGCGGGAAGCGCTCTTCCAGGTACTCGACGATCGCCAGTGACTGGGTCAGCGTGTGCCCATCGTGCAGCAGGGTCGGCACCAGCTGCTGCGGATTGAGCGCGCGATAGGCGTCAAGGTGCTGCTCGCCACCGTCGCGGACCAGGTGCACCGGCCGGGCCTCCCAGGCCAGGCCCTTCAGCTCCAGGCCGATGCGCACGCGGTAGGCGGCGCTGGATCGCCAGTAGGTGTACAGCACGATGCCGTCGTCGACCGGGCCGTCGTCAACCAGGATGTCCATCGCCGCCTCCATGCTCAGGGCTTGGCCGCCTGTTCGATGCGCTGTTCGATCGCACCGAAGATGCTGTTGCCGGCGGCGTCGAGCATCTCGATGCGGACCACATCGCCGAACGACATGAACGGCGTGCTCGGCTTGCCATCGCGCAGGGTTTCCACCACGCGCTGCTCGGCGAAGCACGACGCACCCTTGCTGGTGTCTTCGTTGGCGATGGTGCCGGAGCCGACGATGGTGCCAGCACCCAGCGGGCGGGTCTTGGCCGCATGCGCGACCAGCTGGGCGAAGTTGAACTGCATGTCCACGCCCGCTTCCGGCGCACCGAACCACTGGCCGTTGATGTGGGTCAGCAGCGGCAGGTGCACCTTGCTGTCCTGCCAGGCATCACCCAGCTCGTCGGGGGTGACGAACACCGGTGACAACGCCGAGCGCGGCTTGGACTGCAGGAAACCGAAACCCTTGGCCAGCTCACCCGGGATCAGGTTGCGGAGCGAAACATCATTGACCAGGCCGACCAGCTGGATGTGGCCTGCGGCCTGCTCCGGGGTGGCGGCCATCGGCACGTCGTCGGTGATCACCACGATCTCCGCTTCCAGGTCGATGCCATAGTCCTCGCTGACCACCTTGACCGCATCACGCGGGCCGTAGAAACCTGCGCTGGTGGCCTGGTACATCAGCGGGTCGGTGTAGAAGCTCTCCGGCACCTCGGCACCACGCGCACGGCGCACGCGCTCGACGTGCGGCAGGTAGGCGCTGCCGTCGACGAATTCATAGGCGCGCGGCATCGGCGCGGCAAGTGCCTGCACATCCAGATCGAACACGCCGTCGGCGTCGCCGGCATTGAGCGATTCGGACAGCGCGTTCAGGCGCGGCGCGATGTGGCTCCAGTCCTCCAGGGCCTGCTGCAGGGTGGCGGCAATGCCGGTGGCGCGCACGCCGTGGCGCAGGTCACGCGAGACGACGATCAGGGTGCCGTCGCGGCCGCCTTCCTTCAAAGAACCAAGCTTCATGGTGGGTGTCCGGAGTCGTGGGCAAACAAGTTTCAAGTGTAATCAAATATGCGCTGGCGCCAAGCTGCAGCGCGGCATCGGGCCACACTACCGTAGTGGGGGGTTCGGCAGGGTTGCACCCTGCACCTGCTTCAAGCCAAGGCAACGGCCGAAGCAACAGCAACAACGGGCATTCCGTGGGATGGCGGGACACTGTGGGTTTGCGGGGACGCCGTAAACCCGTCCCTGGGGGCTTGGTCGCGGCATCCATGCCGCTCACACCCCGCAAACCCACAGTGCCCCGCCTTCGACAGTAGGCCGGTGGCCAGTAGATCCACGCCATGCGTGGATGAATCTCCATTGAAATCGAATATTTCGATAATTGAACGAAGAGCATCCACGCACGGCGTGGATCTACCGCAGATCGCGGGAAACTGTCGAAGGCGGGATGGGTCCGGTGGCGGGAGTGTCCGCGGCATGGATGCCGCGGCCAAGCCCCCATGGACGGGTTTACGGCGTCTCCCGCCACCGGACCCACCCCGCCATCCCTCAGGAAACCCGCTTTTGACGTTGACGTTGACGTTGCTTCGGCCTCTGCGGGTGCAGGGCGCAGCCCTGCATAGAGCCCCCTACCTGAACGGGGCTTTTTGCGTAAGGTCTCAGCCATCGGTTAGACTAGGCGGGTCTGCAGCGGCCGTCCGTTTCCCTTCGGGATCGCCGGCGTCCGGGGTCCGCCCCGTCGCCCGCCCCCACTCCGACACCGTTCGTCACGCATTCCAGCCTGCGCTCCGCGCCGGCTGCACCCAACTTCTCGCAGCGCGGTTCACGGGAACGCTCCGAGTCAGCCGATCAGTTTGATCTGCCCCCGTCTGTCCGTTCGGACAGGCGTTTCTTGTACTTGGAGCAACCTCAATGTCTTTTGAATCGCTGGGCCTGGCGCCCTTCCTGCTGCGTGCGCTTGCCGAGCAGGGCTACGAAAACCCGACCCCGATCCAGCAGCAGGCGATCCCGCTGGCGCTGGCCGGTCGCGACCTGCTGGCCGGTGCACAGACCGGTACCGGCAAGACCGCCGCCTTCGGCCTGCCATTGCTGCAGCACCTGGGCACCGCCTCGCAGGAAGTGCGCAGCGGCCCGCGCAAGCCGCGCGCGCTGATCCTGGCCCCGACCCGCGAACTGGCCACCCAGGTGCACGACAGCCTGCGTGGCTACAGCAAGTACCTGCGCATCCCCAGCGCCTGCATCTACGGCGGCGTCGGCATGGGCAACCAGCTGGACATCCTGCGCCGTGGCGTGGACCTGCTGGTGGCCTGCCCGGGCCGCCTGATCGACCACCTGGAGCGTCGCAGCATCGACCTGTCCGGCATTGAACTGCTGGTGCTGGACGAAGCCGACCGCATGCTCGACATGGGCTTCCTGCCGTCGATCAAGCGCATCCTGGCCAAGCTGCCGAAGCAGAACCGCCAGACCCTGCTGTTCTCGGCCACCTTCGAGGACAACATCCGCCAGCTGGCGCTGGAGTTCATGCGCAACCCGGAACAGATCCAGGTGACGCCGAAGAACACCGTGGCCGAAACCATCACCCATCGCGTGCACCCGGTCGATGCCGGCCGCAAGCGTGACCTGCTGCTGCACCTGCTGGCGCAGGACAGCCGCGAGCAGACGCTGGTATTCGCCCGCACCAAGCACGGCAGCGACAAGCTGGCGACGTTCCTGGAAAAGTCGGGCATCAAGACCGCGGCGATCCATGGCAACAAGAGCCAGGGCCAGCGCCTGCGTGCGCTGGGCGACTTCAAGGCCGGCCGCGTGACCGTGCTGGTGGCCACCGATATCGCCGCGCGTGGCATCGACATCAACGAGCTGCCGAAGGTGATCAACTTCGACCTGCCGATGGTGGCCGAGGACTACGTGCACCGCATCGGTCGTACCGGCCGCAATGGCGCGACAGGCCAGGCGATTTCGCTGGTGGCGCAGGATGAAGTGAAGCTGCTGCGCGCGATCGTGCGCCTGCTGGGCCGCGACATGGACATCCGTGATGTGCCGGGCTTCGAGTTGCAGGTGCCGATCCGCTGGGGCAACAGTGCACCGGGCAAGGCCGAGCACGATACCGGCGAGCGCGCACCGCGCAAGAGCCACGCGCGTCGTCCGCACGGTGATGCACCGCGCCATGCGCATGCGGGCCCGAAAAAGGCCGGTGGCGGCCGTCGCGAGGGCGGTGGCAACGGCCAGCAGCGTGCAGGCGCCGGTGCCGGCCAGGGCCAGCGTCGTGGTGGCGGCGGCAATGGTGGCGGCCGTGGCCGCGGCCAGGGTGGCAACGGCGGCGGTCGCGCCGGCTGATCCCAGCTGACATGGTTGGTGCTTCCCGCTGCGCGGGGGGCTTATCGAGGGACGGCGCTGACGCGCCGTCCTTTTTTTTGTTGCGGGCTACCGGGTGATAAAGCACGCGGTGGCAGTACCGAGGGCGAATGGGCATGGGGGCAGCGCAGAACACGCTGTAAATACGTCCATGTAAGCTCGATGGCGCCATCCATGGCGCCAACGGTTCTGCGCTGCCCCCATGCCCATCCGCTTCAAGCATTGCCTGCGCCTTCTTCTCCCGCCGGGTAGCCGGGAGAAGAAAGATCAAATTCAAATTCAAAGTCAGAAGCCGAAGCCGCAATTCCTGGCTTTGCCTTTGCTTTTGCTTTTGCCCTTGCTCCCGCCTTGGGGTCTGATGCGTCCGCGCCCGCAGGAAACTGTCATGGGAGGCAGGGGGCCTCAGCCAGGACCGTTGGCGCCAACGTTTGCGGCATACACCCCCCCAGGATCGGGTTACCGCGTGTCCAGGGTGATGGCCCCATCCTCCCCACCACAACAACAAAAACGCGCCAAAACCCTCAAACCCCCGCTTTAAACGGCTTAAACATATTACCCAAAAATATCGGGTTGATAATCACCCGCTACGTGCCGTGCGAGTACTTTCGGTTCGGCGGATCAAACGCAAAAAACAACAACTTGCCTTGCCCCA
>NZ_JASJSI010000209.1:0-2077 GCF_030237085.1 Stenotrophomonas maltophilia group sp. Smal32 | reverse complement strand
GATGGGGCAAACTGAGGGGGATCGGTCGCCGCAATGCTGCGACCGCACACACAAAGTCAACGTGCAAGTGAGGGTGCCATGGCTGATATCTACCCCGTCGATCCGCAGTTCGCCGCCAAGGCACGCATCGACAAGACGTCCTACCAACAGCAGTACCAGGCTTCGGTGACCGACCCGGATGGTTTCTGGGGCAAGGCCGCCGAACGGCTGGAGTGGATGCGCAAGCCGACGAAGATCAGGAACGTCAGCTACGACCTGTCCGACTTCCACATCAAGTGGTTCGAGGATGGCGAGCTCAATGCCAGCGTGAACTGCCTGGATCGCCAGCTCGAGAAGCGCGGCGACAAGACCGCCCTGCTGTTCGAGCCGGACGGCCCGGATGCACCCGCCCAGCACGTGACCTATCGCGAGCTGTACGAGCGCACCTGCCGCCTCGGCAATGCGCTGCGCAACCTCGGGGTCAGGAAGGGCGACCGCGTCACCATCTACCTGCCGATGATCGTCGACGCCGCCGTGGCCATGCTGGCCTGCGCGCGCATCGGTGCGATCCACTCGGTGGTGTTCGGTGGCTTCGCGCCGAACTCGATCGCCGACCGCGTCAGCGACTGCCAGAGCAAGCTGATCATCACCGCCGACGAAGGCCTGCGCGGTGGCCGCAGGATTCCGCTGAAGGCCAACGTCGATGCCGCGCTGAAGCTGCCCGGCACCAATACCGTGGAAACCGTGCTGGTGGTGCGCCACACCGGCGGCGCGGTGGACATGCAGGCGCCGCGCGACCGCTGGTTCCATGATGTGGTGGACAGCCAGCCGGCCAGCTGCGAGCCGGAACGCATGAACGCGGAAGACCCGCTGTTCATCCTCTACACCTCCGGTTCCACCGGCAAGCCGAAGGGCGTGCTGCATACCACCGGTGGCTACCTGCTGTACGCAGCCTACACCCATGAAGCGGTGTTCGACCTGCGCGAGGACGACATCTACTGGTGCACCGCCGACGTCGGCTGGGTCACCGGCCACAGCTACATCGTGTACGGGCCGCTGGCCAACGGCGCGACCTCGCTGATGTTCGAAGGCGTGCCGAACTACCCGGACACCTCGCGCTTCTGGAACGTCATCGACAAGCACAAGGTCAGCATCTTCTACACCGCCCCGACCGCCATCCGTGCGCTGATGCGCGAGGGCGAGGAGCCGGTAAAGAAGACCTCGCGCACCTCGCTGCGCCTGCTCGGCAGCGTGGGCGAGCCGATCAATCCGGAAGCCTGGCGCTGGTACTACGAGGTGGTCGGCGACAGCCGTTGCCCGATCGTCGATACCTGGTGGCAGACCGAGACCGGCGGCATCCTGATCTCGCCGCTGGCCGGTGCGATGGATCTGAAGCCGGGTTCGGCCACCCTGCCCTTCTTCGGCGTGCAGCCGGCGCTGGTCAATGCTGATGGCGAGATCCAGGACGGCCCGACCGAGGGCAACCTGATCATCCGTGACTCCTGGCCGGGCCAGATGCGCACGGTGTACGGCGACCACCAGCGCTTCATCGATACCTATTTCCGCACCTACCCGGGCAGCTACTTCACCGGCGACGGTTGCCGCCGCGACGAGGACGGCTATTACTGGATCACCGGCCGCGTTGACGACGTGATCAACGTGTCCGGCCACCGCATCGGCACCGCCGAAGTGGAAAGCGCGCTGGTCTCGCACCCGAAGGTGGCCGAGGCGGCCGTGGTCGGTTTCCCGCACGACGTGAAGGGCCAGGGCATCTATGCCTACGTGACCCTGGTGGCCGAAGAGGCGCCGAGCGACGAACTGCAGAAGGAACTGGTCGCCTGGGTACGCAAGGAAATCGGCCCGATCGCCACGCCGGACCACCTGCAGTGGGCGCCGGGCCTGCCGAAGACCCGCTCGGGCAAGATCATGCGCCGCATCCTGCGCAAGATCGCCGAGAACGCGCCGGACCAGCTTGGCGACACCTCGACCCTGGCCGACCCGTCGGTGGTGGCGTCGCTGGTGGACGAGCGCAAGGTACGCTGATGCACGACCCGGGGTGTGATACCTTTCCGCCACGTAAAGGCTATGAAACCATGGG
>NZ_JASJSI010000208.1:0-2161 GCF_030237085.1 Stenotrophomonas maltophilia group sp. Smal32 | reverse complement strand
GCCTTGACCATGCCGCCCTCGGTGAACAGGCGCTTGGCGACGATGCCGTTCACCTGCGGGCGCACTTCGGCGACCAGGAAGGCATTGGTACGGCCCGGCAGTTCGCGGGTCAGGCCCACGGTCTCGGGCTTCAGCGTGACCATCTGCACTGCCATCGGTCCGGGATCGTGGCCCATCGCGGAAGGCTGGCAGGCAACCAGCAGGATGCTGCTGACGAAAATCAGCCAGCGGCGGGAACTGCACAACAGGGAATGGGACAAGCACATCGCTCCACGCGTCAGGTGCGGGGCCCCCGTCGCCTCCCGTGGCGATCGATGCAGCGTTCCGCCACGCGATGAGACGGCGAGACAGCTGCAATAGGTATGAGGAAAGTTGTATCTAGCCCTGAAAGCAAGCCAGGCCTTCAGCCGCAGGAAAGCTTTCCTGCTGGAACGTGATCGACAGGGGATGAGATCCCCTCGAAACGGACAATGCCGGCCAGTGGCCGGCATTGCCGTCGATCACCCAGGTAGAGCCGGCCGTTGGCCGGCTCTACCTCAGCTGCGCTCGTGCCAGCCGCCGCCCAGTACCTTGTACAGGGTGATGCGGTTGGACTGCTGGGCCAGTTCGGCCTGCAGGCGGGTCTGCTGCGCGGTATAGGCGGTGCGCCGTGCATCGAGCAGGGTGACGAAGCTGTCCAGGCCGGCGTCGTAGCGTGCCTGCGACAGGCGATTGGCCTGTTCGGCGGCTTCCACCAGGCGCTGCTGCGCGCTCACCTGCTCATCCAGGCTGACATTCAGCGCGAGTGCGTCCGCGGTTTCGCGGAAACCCACCTGGATCGACTTCTCGTACTGCGCCAGCGCGATATCGCGATCCGCATTGGCGATGGAAAGGTTCGCGCGCAGCTTGCCACCCTGGAAGATCGGCAGGGTGATCTTCGGCAGGAAGCTCCACACGCGGGTGCCGCTGTCGAACAGGTTGGACAGTTCATTCGAGCCACTGCCGATGCTGCCGGTCAGCGAGATGCTCGGGAAGAACGCTGCACGTGCCGCACCGATGTTGGCGTTGGCGGCCAGCAGCTGGTGTTCTGCAGCCATGATGTCCGGGCGCTGCAGCAGCACGTCGCTGGGCAGGTCGGCCGGCGGCGGGGCCAACGCCAGCAGCTGCGGTTCGATGCTGTCCGGCAGCAGCGCCGGATCCAGCTGGCCTCCGGCCAGCAGCGCCAGCGCGTTGCGGTCCTGGGCCAGCTGGCCGCGCAGACGTGCGGCATCCGTGCGCGCGGTTTCCACCAGCGTACGGGTCTGGGTCAGTTCCAGCGCCGAACTACCGCCACGTTCATGGCGGGCTTCGGCCAGGCGCAGCGAATCCTCGTAGGTCTTCAGCGTCGCTTCGGCGATCTTCAGCCGCTGCGCGTCGGCCCCGTAGGTCAGCCACGCGGTGGCGGTCTCGGCCACCAGGCTCAGCTGCGCGTTGCGGCGGTTGGCGGCCACGGCGAAGTACTGTTGCAGTGCCGCTTCGCTGAGGTTGCGCACGCGGCCGAACAGGTCCAGCTCGAACTCGGCCACGCCGACGCCGGCAGTGAACTGCTCCGTGACGCCGGCATCGGTACCGCGACGCTCCATCTGGCCGGTGACGGCCACGCCGGGCACGCGATCGGCGCGCTGCACGCGGTACTGGCCGCGCGCGCGTTCAACATTGAGCACGGCCACGCGCAGGTCGCGGTTGTTCTGCAGCGACTGCTCGATGACCTGCTGCAGGCGTGGATCGGTGAAGAAGTCCCGCCAGCCGACGGCGGCGACATCGGCCACCTGGCCCTGTGCAGCTTCGGCCGGCCACTGCGCTGGGATGGCAGGTGCAACGGCGGTGTTTTTAGGCGCCAGGGTGGAGCAACCGGCCAGCGCAAGCGCGGCGGCCAGGGATACAGCAAGAGAAGAGAATTTCATGGCGACACCTTGGGGGTCACGGTGGTAGCGGCCGGGCCTTCCCCGCGGCGTAGCGGGGTGGGCTACGCCGGGGCCCGGCCGGGGCGTACCGTATTTATAAACTACTTGTATTTTGGGTTTACAACCCCCTGAACAACCACAACAAAAACCGCCACAAAAAAAACCCCCATTCCCGTCGCCCCCACATTGCGCCCCCGCCCCCCGGGGGCGGGGTATTTTAAAAAAATAACCGTGCGCCC
>NZ_JASJSI010000207.1:0-2195 GCF_030237085.1 Stenotrophomonas maltophilia group sp. Smal32 | reverse complement strand
TCTGGTCGAGGGAATCAACAACAAGATCAAGGTCATCAAGCGCGTCGCCTACGGATACCGAGACGACGCCTATTTCTTCCTCAAAATCCGTGCAGCCTTCCCCGGACTTGGGTGAAGAACCTTTTTTATGGGGCCATTTGCCGCGTCGAGCCATGCTCGACTGCCTTTCCGATAGTTGACGCTAGCGGTGCGGCGCCGGTGGAAAGCGCTCCACCAGGAAATCGATGAAGCTGCGCAGGCGGGTCGAGTGGTAGCGGTCGTGGGCATAGACCACGTGCATCGGCCGGCCGGTCCGGCCATGCTCCGGGAACAGCTGCACCAGGCGCCCGGCTTCGACGTCGGCAGCCAGCAGCAGTGCCGATTGCAGCACGATGCCCAGCCCATGCAGCGCCGCCGTACGCAGCGCTTCGCCGTTGTTGATCTGCAGGCGACCTGTGGGCACATGGTCGAGCCCGCCAGCATCGGCCTGCAGCCACTGCGCCAGTGCGCTGGGTTCGAAGGACAGGCATTGGTGCCGGGAAAGTGCCTGCAGGTCGGAAGGCGTACCATGCCGGGCGAGGTATCCGGGCGAGGCGCACATCATCAATCGATAGGGTGTCAGCGCACGGGCGACCAGCGCGCTGCTGTCAGCCAGCGTACCGATACGCAGGGCGGCTTCGAAACCTTCTTCGGCGAGATTGACGACGCGGTCGGTCAGCACCGCGTCGACACGCACCTCGGGGTAGTGCGCCATGTAATCGGCCAACGCCGGCAGCAGTGCATGCGTGCCGAAGATCACCGGCGCGCTGACGCGCAGCGTGCCTGCCGGTGCCAGGTGCTGGTGCTGGGCCTGCGCATCGGTTTCCTCCACCAGCCGCAGGATCTCCCGGCAGCGGGCGTAGTAGTCCTCGCCGAACGGCGTCATGTGCTGGCGCCGGGTGGTACGACTGAGCAACTGCATGCCGAGCCGTGCCTCCAACGCACGCAGGTGCTTGCCGGCCATCGTCGCGGAGATGTCCAGTGCTGCCGCCGCAGCGCTGAGGCTGCCCTTGTCCACGATCAGCACGTAGACCTGCATGCTTTCCAGCAGGTTCATCTGACACTCCGGGTGTTGAATGCTGAAACCTGTGCGGAGTTTATCAATCAGGGGGGATCAAACAGCATGCACCGCACGGGCCGGATCCACCGGCCGCGCTGACAGGAGAACACCATGGATTTGAACCTTGAGGGACGCACCGCGCTGGTCACCGGGGCGGGCAGTGGCATCGGTGCCGCTGTCGCCAGGCAACTGGCCGCGCAGGGCGTGCGTGTCGCCATCTCGTCACGGCGTCAGGCACCGCTGCAGGCGCTGGCGGCGGAAATCGAAGCGGCGGGCGCACTCGCGCCGATCATCCTGCTGGGCGATGTCACCGACGCCGGGGACGTGCGCCGCATCGCCGACGCCGCGCTGGCAGCGTTGCAGCGGGTGGACATCCTGGTCAACGCAGCTGGCGGCTCGCGGCCAACGACCGTCGATGCCGCCGACGCGATCTGGGAGGAGGCATTGGCGCTGAACTTCTCTGCCGCACGACGGTTGAGCCAGGCACTGCTGCCGGCAATGCAGGCGCAGGGCTGGGGGCGGGTGATCAACTTCAGCGGTTCGATGGAACCGCGCACGGTGAACGCGGCCACGGCGGCGAAGGCGGCGCTTCATCTGTGGAGCAAGGGCCTGTCGTCCGAAGTGGCCGGGCAGGGCATCACGGTGAATGCAATCGCACCGGGGCGGATCAACAGCCCGCAGATTCTTGATCGCCTGCATCCCACCGAGGAAAGCCGGCGCGAGTTCATTGCACGCAACATTCCGATCGGGCGCTTCGGCGATCCGGACGAAGTGGCGCCGCTGGTGGCCTTCCTGGCTTCGCCGCTGGCCGGCTACATCACCGGCGCGGTGATTCCAGTGGACGGCGGCATGCACTACTTCGCGCACTAGCGCTGCGGAGCTGTAGAGCCGAGCCGATGCTCGGCTGCCTTGCGCCAGAATTCCGCTCAGCCGAGCACGGCTCGGCTCTACGAAACAACAAAAAAGGGCGACCCGGAGGCCGCCCCTTCCGTTCACGGTCGCGCCCGCCAGATCAGCGTGGCGACGCCACCGCGCGGTTGCTCGAGGCACCCTTGCCCTTGCGCTTGTCCTGCTGCGCCGGGCTTGCGCCTTCGGCCATCAGGTTGTCGCTGCCGAA
>NZ_JASJSI010000206.1:0-2209 GCF_030237085.1 Stenotrophomonas maltophilia group sp. Smal32 | reverse complement strand
CCTGGACCCTGCCCGCCCTGCGCCAACGCTGGCAGCCGCGCCTGCCCGGCCTGATGCTGGTCGGCCTGATCGCAGCGGCGTCGCTGTACCTGGCCGAGCTGCCGTGGCTGCAGGCACACGGCCTGAGTGCGCTGACCGTGGCCATCGTCGCCGGCATCGTGATCGGCAACACCCTCTATCCGCGGCTGGCACCGAGCAGCGCGGCCGGTGTTGGTTTCTCCAAGCACTGGCTGCTGCGCGCCGGCATCGTGCTGTACGGGCTGCGCCTGACCTTCCAGGACATCGGCCATGTCGGTGTCAGCGGCGTGCTGATGGACGTGCTGGTGGTTGCCAGCACCTTCGGCCTGGCCTGCTGGCTGGGCGTGCGCGTGTTCAAGATGGAACGCGAGGCGGCCATGCTGATCGGCGCCGGCAGCGCGATCTGCGGCGCCGCGGCGGTGATGGCTGCAGAACCGGTGGTGCGCGGGCGCGCAGCACAGGTCACGGTGGCTGTGTCGACGGTGGTGGTGTTCGGCACGCTGGCGATGTTCCTGTACCCGGCGCTGTATGCACTGGTGCAGTCGCACGGCTGGCTGGCGATGGACGCACGGCAGTACGGCCTGTTCACCGGTGCGACGGTGCATGAAGTAGCACAGGTGGTGGCCGCCGGCCGTGCGGTCAACGAAGCGGCGGCTGATACCGCGGTGATCACCAAGATGGTGCGGGTGATGCTGCTGGCGCCGTTCCTGATCGCGCTGTCGCTATGGCTGGCACGTGGGGGCAAGGCCAGCGCCGACGGCAGCAAGGCGCGCATCGTGGTGCCGTGGTTCGCGTTCGGTTTCGTGGCGGTGGCCGGTTTCAACTCGCTGCACCTGCTACCGGCTGGCCTGCAGGCGGGGCTGGTGCAGCTGGATACCGTGCTGCTGGCGATGGCGATGGCTGCGCTGGGTCTGACCACCCACGTCTCGGCGCTGCGCCAGGCGGGCCTGAAGCCGCTGCTGCTGGCGCTGATCCTGTTCGCCTGGCTGCTGTTCGGTGGCCTGGCGATTCATCAGGGCGTGCTGGCGTTGCTGGGCTGAGTCTACCCCCGATGTAGAGCCGAGCCGACGCTCGGCTTCAGAGGTGAAGCAGCCGAGCATCGGCTCGGCTCTACAAAGGGCAGCCGCGCGCGACCGGACGGGTACAATGCGCCATGACTGACTTCTCGACCCTGCCGCTGAGCCCGGCCCTGCAGCCCGGCCTGGACGCCCTCGGCTACACCACTCTCACCCCCGTGCAGGCGCAGAGCCTGCCGGCCATCCTGGATGGCCGCGATGTGATCGCACAGGCGCCGACCGGCAGCGGCAAGACCGCCGCCTTCGGCCTGGGCCTGCTGCAGTCCATCGACCCCAGCCTGATCCGCGTGCAGGCGCTGGTGCTGTGCCCGACCCGCGAACTGGCCGACCAGGTCGGCAAGCAGATCCGCAAGCTGGCCACCGGCATTCCCAACCTGAAGCTGTTGCTGCTGGTCGGTGGCGTGCCGCTGGGCCCGCAGCTGGCATCGCTGGAAGGCCATGACCCGCACGTGGTGGTCGGTACGCCCGGCCGCGTGCAGGAGCTGGCACGCAAGCGCGCGCTGAATCTTGGCGCGGTGCGCACGCTGGTGCTGGACGAGGCCGACCGCATGCTCGACATGGGCTTCGAGGAGCCGATCCGCGAGATCGCCGGCCGCACCCACAAGGACCGCCAGAGCCTGCTGTTCTCGGCCACCTTCCCCGACAGCATCCGCGCCATGGCGCGTGACCTGCTGCGCGAGGCGGTGGAAGTGACCGTGGAAGGCGCCGACCAGGCACCCGCGATCCGCCACATGTTCTGCGAGGTGGAACCGGCACACCGGCAGAAGGCATTGGCCGGCCTGCTGCTGAAGTACACGCCGGAATCGGCGGTGGTGTTCTGCAACACCCGCAAGGACGTGGACGAAGTAGCCAACTCGCTGCAGCAGTTCGGCTTCTCCGCGCTCGCCCTGCATGGCGACATGGAGCAGCGCGATCGCGAGGAGGTGCTGCTGTTGCTGGCCAACCGCAGCTGCAACGTGCTGGTCGCCAGCGACGTGGCCCCGCGCGGCCTGGACGTGGAACAGCTGGCCGCGGTGATAAACTACGACCTGCCGAACGACGTGGATATCTAACATCACCGCGTGGGGCGTACCGGCGGTGCCCGTGCCAGCGGCCATTCGAAAAAACAGGTGGCC
>NZ_JASJSI010000205.1:0-2268 GCF_030237085.1 Stenotrophomonas maltophilia group sp. Smal32 | reverse complement strand
CCCCCCCCCCCCCCCCCCCCCCCCCCCCCCCCCCCCCCCCGCACCAACCAACCCCAAAACACCGATCATGCTCTAGTGGGTGGGGGGGTGGGGGCGTTGTTTTTAAATAGGGGGGGGGGGGGGGGGGGGGCGCCCCCCCCCCCCCCCCCCCCCCCCCCACGCCCCCTTTCCCGGATCAGGGAGGCGCCGCTGTTCGCAGTACGTTCGAAACGCCCGCCGGCGCACGCCTTTCGTTCCGCCACTGCACCCGCAGCGCAACATGGGAAATCCGCGCGGCACCCTATAATCCGCGCTTTCCCCCTGATGAGTTCCACCCCGATGGCGCAGCAAACGATGAAGGCCCTGGTCAAGCGCGAAGCGGCCAAGGGCATCTGGCTGGAAGAAGTTCCGGTTCCGACGCCGGGCCCGAACGAGGTCCTGATCAAGCTCGAGAAGACCGCGATCTGCGGCACCGACCTGCACATCTACCTGTGGGACGAGTGGAGCCAGCGCACCATCAAGCCGGGCCTGACCATCGGCCATGAATTCGTCGGCCGCATCGCCGAACTCGGCTCGGCCGTCACCGGCTATGAAGTCGGCCAGCGCGTCTCGGCCGAAGGCCACATCGTCTGCGGCCACTGCCGCAACTGCCGTGGCGGCCGCCCGCACCTGTGCCCGAACACCGTAGGCATCGGCGTCAACGTCAACGGCGCCTTCGCCGAATACATGGTGATGCCGGCCAGCAATCTGTGGCCGATCCCGGACCAGATCCCGTCGGAGCTGGCGGCATTCTTCGACCCGTACGGCAACGCCGCGCACTGCGCACTGGAGTTCGACGTGATCGGCGAGGACGTGCTGATCACCGGTGCCGGCCCGATCGGCATCATCGCGGCGGGCATCTGCAAGCACATCGGCGCGCGCAACGTGGTGGTGACCGACGTCAACGACTTCCGCCTGAAGCTGGCCGCCGATATGGGTGCCACCCGCGTGGTCAACGTCGCCAACCAGTCGCTGAAGGACGTGATGAAGGAACTGCACATGGAGGGCTTCGACGTGGGCCTGGAAATGAGCGGCAACCCGCGCGCGTTCAACGACATGCTCGACTGCATGTACCACGGCGGCAAGATCGCCATGCTCGGCATCATGCCCAAGGGCGCCGGCTGCGACTGGGACAAGATCATCTTCAAGGGCCTGACCGTGCAGGGCATCTACGGCCGCAAGATGTACGAGACCTGGTACAAGATGACCCAGCTGGTGCTGTCCGGCTTCCCGCTCGGCAAGGTGATGACCCACCAGTTGCCGATCGACGACTTCCAGAAGGGCTTCGACCTGATGGAAGAAGGCAAGGCCGGCAAGGTCGTGCTGAGCTGGAACTGATTCACCGTGCCCTCGGCACGTTGAATCAGTCCGCGCATGTTTCCTTATCCCCGCGCCATTGGCGCGCCCCCTTGAACAACAAGGGGGGCTCTCCCCCGGATGGGATCAAGAACACTGCGGAATTGAAAAAGGCGCCCGATGGGCGCCTTTTTCGTGAGGCGTGCCAGGCAAGCCTGGCACCCACCCAAGCAAGGGTCAGTTGCCGATGGCCACGGTCAGCAGCACGCGGCTGTGGGCCAGCTTGCCGGAGTTGTCGCGGCCATTGCCGTCGGTGCCGTAGTAGCCCAGGCCGACGTTGAACAGGCCGAACTGGCGGCTGACGCCGACGTTCCAGTCGGTGTAGTCTTTGGCCAGGCCCTTCTCGAAGCTGCTGCGGCCGACATTGGCATTGAGCGTGAACTCCTTCGGCAAGCCCCACTGGCCGCCGACACCGTAGTACCAGCCGTCGGTGCCGCTGTTCCACTGGTCGTTGGTGTAGGCCACGGTCAGCTTGTAGGTCTCGTCCAGCGTGGTGGTGGTGACCAGCTCGTTGTAGTTCTGGTGGCTGGCACCGATGTAGGTGTAGCGGTTCAGCAGCACATCGAAATTAACGCGCGGGGTGACGTCCACGCCGTAGCCGATCTGGTAGTCGACCTCGGTGTTCGGATCACCCGGGCCGAAGTCCACGCCCGAACCCCAGACACCGGCGTACAGACCCACCGGCGAGGTGTAGGTGAAGCCCGCCTGCAGCGTCGGCTTCTCGTCAGTCTGCGACACACCACGGAACAGGTAGTCCGACACGGCGGTGACGTTCCAGCTGTACGGCGATTCGTTGTCCTGGGCGCTGGCGGCGAACGGCGCGAGGGTCAGGGCGGCGGCAATGGCGAGGCAGGCACGGGCGTGCTTCATGGGCGTCTCCGAGGGTGGCGGGGG
>NZ_JASJSI010000204.1:0-2464 GCF_030237085.1 Stenotrophomonas maltophilia group sp. Smal32 | reverse complement strand
GGTCTACCCCACCTGGTGGGGCGCGATGCCGGCCCTGCTGAAGGGCTTCTTCGATCGCGTGCTGCTGCCGGGGTACGCCTTCCGCTACAGGCGTGATTCGGTGTGGTGGGATCGCCTGCTGGCCGGGCGCAGTGCACGGGTGATCACCACGCTGGACACGCCCCCCTGGTACTACCGCTGGATCTACCGCGACCCGGGCATCACCCAGATCCGCGCCACCATCCTGGAGTTCTGCGGCATCCGCCCGGTGCGTGTCAGCCGCCTCGGTGCGGTTCGCGGCAGCACCCCGGCGCAGCGAGAGCGCTGGCTGGCGGTGGCAGCAGATCTGGGAGCGCGGGCTCGATAGATTCAGGCCATGGGCAAGGCGTGCGAACCAAGGTTCGCACCCACCTGGAAGGATCGCACCCACCCGGGGCGCTCGCTGCGCGTGTCGCATTTGCCAATTGATCTGGAATCACTGCGCCTCAAGGCTGTGGGCCCTTCTTCCGGCTCGGGCAGAACGCATGAAATCCGCGACAGTCTTCAGCAGATGTGCAAGGAAAACAGGCTTTGCCGGAACAACGACCACCCGCTACCGGTTGCTGGACGGCGCTTCGCTTGTCGTAAATCACCAGGCCGCCAGTCACGGCAGGGGCTTCTATGTGAATGCCGGGCTCTACTTCGCGGAGCTGCTTGAGCACACGCTTGAACCGTGCGACCTCGAGAAGGCCTTCAGATACCGCACCAGCATTCCCACGCCCCATGTGGACTGGCGGATCGAAGAGACGCCAGGGCTGCGCCGGGCCTTCACCCAGCAGGATCTCCATGACCTGCTCGAGGCCGGCGACCGCAGCGCGATGAAGCGCCTGCTGCTGGATGCCTTTCGCGATGTCCTGCGCTTCGTCGCAGCCCACGGAAACCGCGCCTCGGTGCGGCGGATGCAGCAGGAAGGACGCTTTCGCGCGATCATCCGCAAGGAGGTCTGAACCCGGCCGACGTTCGGTAGATCCACGCCATGCGTGGATGAACCCCGCAAGCGTGCGAACCAGGGTTCGCACCCACCAGGGCAGGAAAAGCAGCGTCAGTGCTGCTTCGGCGGCGTCGGCCCGCAGCTGTCGCAGCCACCACAGGCGCCACCGCCGCCCGTAGCTGGTGGCGCGATCTTCCGCCCCAGCGCCTGCATCCAGCCGGGACGGCCCGGCTTCAGCAGGGCCAATGCCAGCACACCGCGCAGCTTGCGCACAGTGCCCGGGAACTGCTTCTTCAACACCACCCAGGCACTGACCAGCACGGCCACCGCGATGATCAGGTACTGGATCAGCAGGCCGGTATCCATCAGCCGCCTCCCAGCGCCTTGGTCACCTGGTAGGTGATCAGCGCGGCCACATAGGCCGCTGCGAACAGGTAGAACGCGGCGAAGCCCATCTGCTTCCACGAGTTGGTCTCGCGCTTGATGGTGGCCAGCGTCGAGATGCACATCGGTGCGTAGATGTACCAGACCAGCAGCGACAGTGCGGTGGCCAGCGACCAGCCGTCGCTGATCAGCGGGGTCAGCGCCTGGCTGGCGGCATCGTCATCGGCCGCGGACAGCGCGTAGACCGTGGCCAGCGACGATACTGCCACTTCGCGCGCGGCCAGGCCCGGGATCAGTGCGATGCAGATCTGCCAGTTGAAGCCCAGCGGCGCGAAGAACACCGCCATCGCATGGCCGATCTGGCCGGCGTAGCTGTAATCGATCGCGGGCATGGTGGCGCCGACCGGCGCGGCCGGGAACGACAGCAGCACCCACAGCAGGATGGTCAGCGCCAGGATGATGCCGCCGACGCGCTTGAGGAAGATCATGCCGCGCTCGTACAGGCCCACGGCCAGGTCGCGCACGTGCGGCAGGCGGTACGACGGCAGCTCCAGCATCAGCGGGTGCTCGCTCTTGTCGCGACGCCACTTCTTCATGATCCACGACATCGCCAGCGCACTGAGGATGCCCGCCGCGTACAGGCCGAACAGCACCAGGCCCTGCTGGTTGAACACGCCCCATACCGTCTTCTGCGGAATGAACGCACCGATCAGCAGCGCGTACACCGGCAGGCGTGCGGAACAGGTCATCAGCGGCGCCACCAGGATCGTGGCCAGGCGGTCACGTGGGTCCTGGATGCTGCGCGTGGACATGATGCCCGGCACTGCGCAGGCAAAGCTGGACAGCAGCGGGATGAACGAGCGGCCGGACAGCCCGGCGGCGGCCATCATGCGGTCGAGCAGGAACGCCGCGCGCGGCAGGTAGCCGGATTCCTCCAGCACCAGGATGAAGAAGAACAGGATCAGGATCTGCGGCAGAAACACCACCACGCCGCCGACGCCGGCGATGATGCCATCGGTGAGCAGGCTGGCCAGCGGCCCTTCCGGCAGCACGCTGCCGACGAACTGGCCAAGCCAGGCGAAGGCGGCTTCGATGCCATCCATCAGCGGGGTCGCCCAGGCGTACACCGCC
>NZ_JASJSI010000203.1:0-2531 GCF_030237085.1 Stenotrophomonas maltophilia group sp. Smal32 | reverse complement strand
GGTTCACGAATTTTTAACCCGTTTGCTATTGCGATGCAACATGTGCCGCCCGTGGCGGTGCCCCGCCCGGCACGGTCGATGGCCGCCGTTGCCCGGTAGAATCGGCGGTTTCCCGTGCTGAGCCGTGCCCACGCCATGACCGACGCCTCCTCCGCCCTGACCCGCCACTATGCCGAGGAACTGGACGCCATCCGCGCCCAGGGCCTGTTCAAGTCCGAGCGGATCATCACCAGCCCGCAGTCGGCCGAGATCACCCTCGACGACGGCCGCAAGGTGCTGAACTTCTGTGCCAACAACTACCTCGGCCTGGCCGACCATCCGGACCTGATCCAGGCCGCCAAGGATGCGCTGGATACCCACGGCTTCGGCATGGCCTCGGTGCGCTTCATCTGCGGCACCCAGGACCTGCACAAGCAGCTGGAGAAGCAGATCGCCGACTTCTTCGGCAAGCAGGACACCATCCTGTATGCGGCCTGCTTCGACGCCAACGGCGGCCTGTTCGAACCGCTGCTCGGCGAGAACGACGCGATCATTTCCGATGCGCTGAACCATGCTTCGATCATCGACGGCGTGCGCCTGTGCAAGGCCAAGCGCTTCCGCTACGCCAACTGCGACATGGCCGACCTGGAAGCGCAGCTGCAGGCCGCCGATGCCGCCGGCTGCAAGACCAAGCTGATCACCACCGACGGCGTGTTCTCGATGGACGGCTTCATCGCGCCGCTGGACGAAATCACCGCGCTGGCGAAGAAGTACAACGCGCTGGTGCACATCGATGAGTGCCACGCCACCGGCTTCCTCGGTGCCACCGGCCGCGGTTCGGCCGAGGTCAAGGGCGTGCTGGAGAAGATCGACATCATCACCGGCACCCTGGGCAAGGCCATGGGTGGTGCGCTGGGTGGCTTCACCTGCGCCAGCGCCGAGGTGATCGAACTGCTGCGCCAGCGTTCGCGCCCCTACCTGTTCTCCAACTCGCTGCCACCGCACGTGGTCGCCGCCGGCATCAAGGCGTTCGAGATGCTGGCCGCCGCCGATGACCTGCGCGACACCCTGGTGGAGAACACCCGCCACTTCCGCGAGAAGATGGTCGCCGCCGGTTTCGACATGAAGCCGGGCGTGCATCCGATCAGCCCGGTGATGCTGTACGACGCACCGCTGGCGCAGAAGTTCGCCGAGCGCCTGCTGGAAGAAGGCATCTACGCGATCGGCTTCTTCTTCCCGGTGGTGCCCAAGGGCCAGGCGCGCATCCGTACCCAGATCAGTGCCGCGCACACCCGCGAACAGCTGGACCGCGCGATCGATGCGTTCACCCGCATTGGCGTCGAGCTGGGCGTGATCAAGGGTTGATCCCAGCGGTCAAAGCGTGCCGACCAAGGTCGGCACCTATCGGAGCTTGAGGGCGTGCCGACCGAGGTCGGCACCTTCCCGGCATCACTTCTTTTTCTTCTTGCCCTTCGGCTCGTCCTTGCTGGCCACCACCACCGGCTTGGCGGCAGCGTCCTGCGCGTTGCCCTTGGCCACGCGGATGCCGTTGGCCTTCATCCAGGCATCGAACTCGTCGGCGGTCATCTTCTGGTCGCCGTTGCTCATCATGAAGCGGTAACTGCCGCGACCATCCAGCTCCGGGGTCTTCACTTCCACCACCGGGGTCTCGGCCGGCGTTTCCGCCTTGGCCACCTTTTTGTGGCCGCCGCACGCGGTCAGCAGCACCATCGGCAGCAGCAGGCCTGCGCAGCGCAGGGTTTGATTGAGGGTCGGGTGGTACATGGGCAGGCTCCGTTCGGGAAATTCAACAACCAGGCGCCCCCTAGGCCTGGAACGGTGGCCGGCAGCTGCCGGCCGCGGGCGATGATCAGCCCGGTGCAGCGGCCCCCAGCCGCTGCTGGTCGCTGACCTCCAGCACCCGCCACTGCCCCTTGCCGAGATCGCCGAGCTGCAGCCCACCGATCGCGACCCGGACCAGGCGCAGCACCTGCAGGTCGAAGGCCGCCAGCAGGCGGCGGATGTGGCGGTTGCGGCCCTCGTCGAGGACCACCTCCAGCCACGCGGTCTTGTCGCCGCTGCGCAGCACGCACACGGCCTGGGCGACGAGGAATTCGCCCTCGTCCTCGACACCGGCGCGCAGCGCAGCCAAGGTGTCCTCGTCGGGCAGGCGGTCCACCTGCACGTGGTAGGTCTTCTGCGGGCCGGTTTCCGGATCGGTCAGGCGCGCGGCCCACTGCGGATCGTTGCTGAACAGCAACAGCCCCTCGCTGGCCTTGTCCAACCGCCCGACCGGTGCGATCCACGGCAGGCCTGCGCCATCGAAGCAGCGATAGACGGTGTCGCGGCCACGCTCGTCCTGCACGGTTGTCACCACCCCGCGCGGCTTGTTGAGCATCAGGTACAGGCGCTGCGGCGCGCCCAACGGCTGGCCGTCGACCTCGATCGGCGGCGCCGGCTGTGCAATCGGAAACTCGGGGTCACGGACGATGCGCCCGGACACGCGTACGCGGCCATCGGCGATCCAGCGCGCGGCCTCGCTGCGCGAGCAC
>NZ_JASJSI010000202.1:0-2648 GCF_030237085.1 Stenotrophomonas maltophilia group sp. Smal32 | reverse complement strand
GTCCATGCCTACCCCAGTTTCCCCGAGCCAGTTCTCCGTGCTTTCAACCGCACTTGCAATATCATCAGCCGTAGTTCTGCTTTCGTGGACCGCATCCCTGCTATCGCCCAGGCAATCGACGAAGTTGCTGCCTGGCGCTGGGCCGGCTTCATCACCGAAGAGCAACAGGTCCACCTCTTCGGCCAGCTCCGGATCTATTGCCTCGATCCGGGATCTGCGATCCAGTCGGGCACCCAGTCGGCCATCGAGCTCGACACCAGGGAAGCCGAACTCCGCGAAATGCACGCGGCGTAAGTGACACGAAAACCCCGCTTCGGCGGGGTTTTTTGTTGCGCTAATTTGCGCGAATCCGCATGCGGACAGCCGGCAAGATGTGTGGTGTACGGGTCCACCACGGGGTGCGGGGCGTGCCCCGCGGCTACCGCTCTTCCAGGACACTGCCGTGTCGATTGAGCTTGGCGCGGACGGCCCCTGCGATCGCCGGCCATGCTGCTGCGCGCCCGCCGACCGCTTGTGTTACAAAAACACCGCCATCGGCCTATCCTGCAATAGCCCCTTGGCTGCGTACACAGCGCACTGCGCCCGCCGCACCCCTCCCCCGCCACCCCTGTCGCCACCACCCCGCACGTCGCGTACAGGGCCGCACGGGCGGATTACGGAGCGTCAGCGACGGAACCGCCGGGGCGGACCCCCGCGCCGGAGGGTCGTGCCGAACAGTGTCGGGGCCGGAGCGCCGGACGCTTTGCTTGATACATGCAACCAAGTAGCGGGCAAACCCTTCCACCGGGGTGAAAACTGCGTATAGTGGGTACCACTTCCCCGAGTGGTGTCCACAATGGCGCGCAAAGTAAACCGTAGTCCGCGTGTCCAGGTGACCCTTTCGCCGGAAGCCATGGCCGCTCTCGATGACCTGGCCAACCTCAGCGGGCAGTCAAAATCCGCCCTGATTTCTGAGTTGGTGGACATCGCGTTGCCGGCCATGAGCGTGACCCTCGACGCGCTCCGGGTGGTACATCGGCAGCCGGAAGAGGCACGAAAGCTGTTGTCGGAGTTCGCTCATCAGCAGACCGCCCACCTGGCACAGGCCCAGCTCGATCTCGACGCTGCGGTCGATGCCAGGACGGTCAAAGGTAAGCGGCGAAAGACTCGGGGTGATCTGAATGGATGACCCAGAAAAGGCAGGCCCCACCCCCGTCCAGTTTGGCGACGTAGCGGGGAGTGGGGCCGGGGAGACTGATCCAGCCGCCCTTATGGGTGACGGGATCCGGCGTCTCTTTCGGTATGGTACCGCCAAGTTGCACACCATGCGATTGGTGGATACCGCTGGGGACGTTGCCTGTAAGGCGGTCGGCCTTCGCCCTACCCGGATTCGGGAGTGCGGGGACTGGTTGTTGTTCAGGCATTTCCCGACCAGGGGCGATACCAAGCTCCGGTCAGCTAACTTTTGCGGCACGCACCTTGTGTGCGGGTTCTGCGCCATCCGGCGTGGCGCTCGCATGATGGCTCGGTACCTGGAGCGATTCACTCGCATCCGTGCCGCGCGTCCAGAGCTGCAGCCCTACTTGGTCACGTTAACGGTCCGCAACGGACCCGACCTCTCGGAAAGGCTGCGCCACCTCGATCAGTCGCTCACTCGTTTGAACAAGCGTCGCTTGGGCAAGCGTTCGCGGTCCCTGATGGTTTCCATCCAGGGCGCCGTGTGGAGCTACGAAGTCACATATTCCGCTGCCCATGGTTGGCATCCGCACGTGCATGCCGTTTGGCTTGCGCTTGAGGAACCGGATCAATTTCAGCTCCGCAAGGAGTGGGAAGAGATCACTACCGACAGCTTCATGTGTGATGTGCGACCGATCAAGGCGGCTGTGCGCGGTGACGGTGAAAATGAAGGCGAGTTGGTCGACCCATTCGCAAAGGGTTTTGCAGAGGTCTTCAAGTACGCAATGAAGGCAGCTGAGTTACCACCGGTCGTGGCGCTTGAGGCGTATTCGTGTCTCAGGGGGAAGCGCCTCGTCCGGTCCTTTGGCGAGTTTTATGGTGTTCCCGAGCCTGCTAACGACGATCTCGCAGACGACATTCCAGAAGAGGAACTTCCTTACATCGATCTGCTATGGCGATACGCCGGAGAAGGACGTTATGAGCACGCAAAAACCGTTGACCGATCCCACCCCGAACTCGAACGGGGAAGTGATGATGTTGTGCTTCGAGAAGGACTCGATGGCGAGGTACCGGCCGGTGATCTTCATCGGCCCACCGAATGCCCCGTCTGAGGCTCAGGAGCTGGTTGTCGGCACGTGGTCTTATGGCTTGCGCAAAGCGCAGACTCGTGGGCTGCACCTGTATTTCGTGACCTACGAAGAACGCTACCGTTTCAAGCATCCGGAGGACCCGCGCCGCGACGGCACTGAGGGTCCACTGCCTGCCCACGTTGTCGCGGTTCGTCACGGTGATAGCTACTGCTACACCGGCACTTTCGATCAGGACAAGGAGGTGGCCAGTGTTGTCGCCTGATGGCCTGGCCAATGTCCATGCCTACCCCAGTTTCCCCGAGCCAGTTCTCCGTGCTTTCAACCGCACTTGCAATATCATCAGCCGTAGTTCTGCTTTCGTGGACCGCATCCCTGCTATCGCCCAGGCAATCGACGAAGTTG
>NZ_JASJSI010000201.1:0-2680 GCF_030237085.1 Stenotrophomonas maltophilia group sp. Smal32 | reverse complement strand
AGCGGGGACTTCTATCGACCATTCCGCACGCATATCAGCCCATGGCTCAGCTCATGGTATAGATATTTTCTGTTATTCCCCATATAACAGCTCGTATACAAGGAGGGGGCCGGGGGGCGGGGGGGCGTGTGTGGGGGCGTGGGGCGGGCCGGCGCGCGGGGTGGGGGGGGGGGTCGGGGTGGGCCGGGGGCCCGGGGGGGGGGCCGGCGGGCGCCCGCCGCGCCAAGACCAGTCCACAAACAGTCGACTCTACACAGTCGACTCTACACAGTCGACTCTACTTCGCGTCCGGGTGCAGGGCGTTGTACCCCACGCGCACCGGCTTCACGCCCTGCATCACCAGCGCGTAGCTGACGTTGTCGAAGGTGCGGAACACCATGGCATGCGCCGCGTACTCGTCCGGCAGCGAGACCCGGCCGGCGCCGGTGCTGAGCGAATCGTCCGTACGCGACGAGTTCGGATACTTCATGCGGTGCGCCACATGGCGGCCCGGGCGCCACAGCGAGAACACGGTTCCATTGTCCACGCCCTGCGTGCGACCCGCCGAGATCGCGATCACGTCGCGGGGGCCGCCGGCGGTGAACATGTCGGTGACGGCCAGCACGCGTACGTCGACGCCCTCGACACCGGCGGCGGGGACATGGGGCACGAACTGCAGGTCGTACGGCCTGGCCTCGATCGGCACCAGGCGGTCGCCGGCACGCACCTCGCGGCCGCCCTCGTTCTTGTCCAGCACCAGGGTGGACGCCTCGACCTTGCCGCCGGCGACATGGGTGATGGTGCCGGTGGCGACCTGGGCCAGCTCATAGCCGAGCACGCCGCGGCGGTGGTTGGGGGCGCTGTAGGCGCGCCACAGGTTGCCGCTGCCCGGGGTGACGTCGCCGTTGGCGGTCAGGTCCTCGGTCGGCTTGGGCTGGGCGTAGCGCACGGTCGGGCGGACGACCGCCCAGCGCTGGCCCACCTGGGCGTCGGCCAGGCGCACATAGACGGCGTGGCCGCTGGTGGCGCGCAGGCGTTCTTCTTCCAGGCCGGCCACGTAGGGCAGCTGCTCGATGCTGTCGACCACGCTCAGCTGCTTCAGGAACGGCTCGACCTGGGCCAGCGGAATGGCGTCGATCGGGGCCTCCTGGCGCGGGCCGGGCTGGGCCGCCACGGTCACCCGGTCCAGGTAGGCCAGGCTCAGGACGTCACCGGGATAGATCAGGTGCGGGTTGGCGATCTGTGGATTGGCCTGCCAGATCTCCGGCCACAGCCACGGCTTCTGCAGGAAACGTGCGGCGATATCCCACAACGTATCCCCTTTTCGGACCACATAGGTGTCCGGGTGCCCGCCATTCACTTCCACGGCGGTAGCATAGGCAGCCACGGTCAGCATCGCCGCGGCGACGACCGTACGAAAACGAAGCAACATAGGTGTGAAGCCCTGATTCCCCAACAGGTCCGCGCACTATAGTCCAGAAACCGGGGCGCAAGGCAAGCGTTGGAGCTAGAATCTGCGACGTATGCCGGCGTGCCGGCCCCCTATCCGGAAACAGCCATGGCCCTTCTCCCCATTCTCGAGTTCCCCGATCCGCGCCTGCGTACCAAGGCCGCGTTGATCGAAGCTGCCGAAGTCACCACGCCGGCCTTCCAGGAACTGATCGACAACATGTTCCTGACCATGTACGACGCCCCGGGCATCGGCCTGGCCGCCACCCAGGTGGACGTGCACAAGCGCTTCATGGTCATCGACGTCAGCGAAGAAAAGAATGAACCGCATGTGTTCATCAACCCGGAAATCGTCGCCAAGGACGGGGGCCGGGTGTACCAGGAGGGCTGCCTGTCGGTCCCGGGCATCTTCGCCGACGTCACCCGTGCCGACACCATCACCGTGAAGTACCTGGACCGCAACGGCCAGGAACAGCAGATGGAAGCTGGCGAAGTGCTGGCCACCTGCATCCAGCACGAGATGGATCACCTGGACGGCAAGCTGTTCATCGATTATCTGTCGCCGCTCAAGCGCGAGATGGTGCGCAAGAAGCTGGCCAAGCAGCGCAAGCACGTGGCGTGATCGCCAATCCGGGCCACCCTTCGGGTGGCCCGTGCCTGCGCGGCTCGCGCGGGCTGTACGGCGCCGGCCGACGGCGCCGTTTTCTTTCCTGCACGAATCCATCCTGCAAGTGGGGTAGCCATGAGGATTGTCTTTGCCGGTACGCCGGAATTCGCGGTGTCGTCGCTGCGCGCGGCCGCGCGCCACCATGAGGTCGTGGCGGTCTACACCCAGCCGGACCGCCCGGCCGGTCGTGGCCGTGGCCTGGCGCCTTCGCCGGTCAAGCTTGAGGCCGTGGCCCGTGGCATTCCGGTCTACCAGCCGGAGTCGCTGAAGGGCGAAGCCGCCCAGCAGCAGCTGCGCGAGCTGCAGCCGGACCTGATGGTGGTGGTGGCCTATGGCCTGATCCTGCCCAAGGCGGTGCTGGCCATCCCGACCCATGGTTGCTGGAACGTGCATGCCTCGCTGCTGCCGCGCTGGCGCGGGGCCGCGCGCGCGCGGCCGCCGCGCGGCCTGGACCTGTGTCTTTTACAAAACTCACAGCCCACCAGTCGGCCTCCTTTGGGGGTTGTGGTTGTGTGGGTGTAAAAACGGGGGGGGGGGGGGGGGGGGGGGGGGGGGGGGGGGGGGGGGGGGGGGGGGGGGGGGGGG
>NZ_JASJSI010000200.1:0-2745 GCF_030237085.1 Stenotrophomonas maltophilia group sp. Smal32 | reverse complement strand
TGTGGGTTACAACCCAGGGGGGGGCGCGGGGGGGGGGGGGGTGGCGGCAAAAAAGGGTGTTTATTTGGGGGGGCGGGGGGGGGGGGGGGGCGCCCGAACCCCCCAAACCCGGGGGGGGGGGGGGGCGGGCCCCCCCGCCGGGCCCCCAACGGTCCTGCGCAGCCCATCCCGACCGGCCCCTGACAATTCCCTGCGCGTGCCAGCCACGGAAAGGAATCAAAAGATCAAAAGCAAAAGCGGGTCGCTTCGCTCTGAGCCGAGCATGGCTCGGCTCTACACGAACAATTCGATCATTTCCACGTTATCCACACATGGCGTGGATCTACCGACAGATCGCAGGAAACTGTCGAAGGCGGGGTGGGGGGGGGGGGGGGGGGGGGGGGGGGGGGGGCGGGGGGGGGCGCCCCCCCCCCCCCCCCCCCCCCCCCACGGCACAATCGCCTGATGAGCCCGACCACTCCCGTTTCCGCCCTCACCATCGCCGGCTCCGACTCCGGCGGCGGCGCCGGCATCCAGGCCGACCTGAAGGCCTTCGCCGCACATCGCGTGCACGGCCTTTCGGCGATCGCCGCGCTGACCGCACAGAACACCCGCGGCGTGACCGCCGTGCATGTGCCACCGATCGACTTCCTGCGTGCACAGCTGGACGCCTGCTTCGACGACTTCGACATCCACGCGGTGAAGCTCGGCATGCTGGCCAACGCCGAAGTGATCAACGCCGTCGCCGACGCACTGGAGAAGCATCGTCCGCCCCACGTGGTGCTGGACCCAGTGATGGTCGCCACGAGCGGCGCACGCCTGCTGGAAGACAGCGCATTGCAGGCCATGCGTGAGCGCCTGATCCCGCTGGCCACGCTGATCACCCCCAACACGCCGGAAGCAGAACTGCTGGTCGGCCGGAAGATCAGCAACGGCGAAGACGCCGAGCAGGCGGCCTCCGCCCTGCTCGATCTTGGTGCGGGCGCGGTGCTGCTGAAAGGCGGCCACCTGCAGGAAGGCAATCGCGTGATCGACCGCTATTTCGACGGCGTCAGCAGCGAAGAATTCATCCATGCGCGCCTGCCACTGGATGCGCACGGTACCGGCTGCACGCTGGCCTCGGCCATCGCCGCGCAGCTGTGCAATGGCCTGAGCCTGGCCAATGCCTGCGAAGCCGGCATCGACTACATCGCACGTGGGCTGCAGCAAGGCTATGCGCCGGGCCGCAGCGAAGTGCTGGTGCTCGACCATTTCGGCGCGGCACCGCACGCATGAGCCTGACGCCGCGCATCCTCGCCGTGCAGTGCAACGACGGCCATCGCTACGAAGTGATCGCCTGCGTGCCCGCACAGCCCATCGCGCGCCTGCTGTGGCTGCCCGCGCTGGGCGTGGCTGCGCGCCACTACCTGCCGCTGGCGCAGGCACTGGCGGCGAAGGGCGTGGCGGTCTACCTGCATGAGTGGCGCGGCAACGGCAGCAGTTCGCTGCGGCCATCGCGCACGCGGGACTGGGGCTATCGGGAAGTACTCGAACAGGATCTGCCGGGCAGCCAGGCCGTTCTGGCTGCAGCGGATGACGAGGCTGGCGCCCTGCCCTGGATCATCGGCGGCCACAGCCTCGGCGGGCAGCTGGCCTGCGTGCACGCAGGCCGCAATCCGCAGCACTTCAACCGGCTATGGCTGGCCGCCAGCGGCTCACCGTTCTGGCGCAGCTTCCCGCCACCGCGGGGCTGGCTGTTGCCGCTGGTCTACCGCTTCCTGCCGTGGATCGCGCAACGCCAGGGCGTCCTGCATGGTCGTCGCCTTGGCTTCGGCGGTACCGAGGCGCGCGGCCTGATCGCCGACTGGGCGCGCGTCGGCCTGAACAACCATTACGCCGCGGTCGGCATGGACGAAGACCTCGACGCGCAGATGGCGCGCGTGCATGGCAGCGCGCAGGCGGTGCTGATGGAACATGACTGGCTGGCACCGACCGGATCGATGCGCACGCTGCTGGCGAAACTGCCGAATGTGGTCGCGCAGCTGCGCGTGCTGTCCGCGCAGGAACTGGGTACGCACGCCGATCACTTCGCCTGGCTGAAGGCCCCGGACGCCGTGGCTGACAGCTTTTTCATTCAGTTGGATGAAAATTTTCACAAAACTGTTGACGGTGCGCGCCGACATCCGCATAATTCCGCTCCTGTCGCAGGGCGCCCGTAGCTCAGTTGGATAGAGTACCTGGCTACGAACCAGGCGGTCGGGAGTTCGAATCTCTCCGGGCGCACCACTCGACAGGTTTCCAGCATCCGCCGCTGGAAATGAAGTAAAATTAAGTAGTAAATTGATTGTGTACCGCGCGCCCGTAGCTCAGTTGGATAGAGTACCTGGCTACGAACCAGGCGGTCGGGAGTTCGAATCTCTCCGGGCGCACCATACACAGTCAACACAACAAGTTTATGTAATTGGCGCCCGTAGCTCAGTTGGATAGAGTACCTGGCTACGAACCAGGCGGTCGGGAGTTCGAATCTCTCCGGGCGCACCATTACACCGAAACAGCAGGCCTCGGCCTGCTGTTTTTTTTATGTGTGTTTTTCGGCAGGGCTGCGCCCTGCACCTGCCGAAGCCACGGCCGGAGCAACAGCAACAGCTGGCATTCCGAGGGATGGTGGGGGGGGGGGGGGGGGGGGGGGGGGGGGGGGGGGCCCCCCCCCCCGCGGGGGGGGGGGGGGGGGGGGGGGGGCGCGGCGGCGGGGGGGCGGCGGGGGGGCGCGCGGCGCACTTGCGCGCT
>NZ_JASJSI010000001.1:0-117059 GCF_030237085.1 Stenotrophomonas maltophilia group sp. Smal32 | reverse complement strand
AGTTATTTAAATTCGCCGCGTTTCACGGTCGCGGGCAAAACGAAAAGTTGTTCGCCAATTTCCACATCACGTATGACGGTGCAGGCCGGGTGGATTTACACACGCTCGCCGATGACGGGAATTTTTTCGCCAAAGGGGGCGAGCGGGTTCAGCGGCATGTCGGTAATTCAGGGCTTTCGGGACTAAGATCCCGGGGTGGGGGGTTGTAGACCCGAGCCCATGCGCGGCACCCACCGCAGCCGAGCAGGGGGAGGGCTCTACAGGGAGCTCAGGGTTCGTAGCTGTAGCCCATGCCGTACACCGAACGGATCGGCTCGCCTTCCATGCCGGCGTCGGCCAGCTTGCGGCGCAGGTTGCGCACATGGCTGTCGACGGTGCGGTCGACCACCACGCGATGGTCCAGGTACAGCCGGTCGAGCAGTTCATCGCGCGCCCAGATCCGGCCTGGCGTGGCCAGCAGCGTGCGCAGCAGGCGGTATTCCACCGGAGTCAGGTCCAGGCCCTTGCCGTTCCAGGTGGCGCGTGCGGCCGGCTCGTCGATGTGCAGGCCGCCGTTGGCACGCGCACCGGGGTCTGGGCGGTAGCGGCGCAGCACCGCCACTACCCGAGCGACCACTTCGCGCGGACTGAACGGCTTGCAGATGTAGTCGTCGGCACCGATCTCCAGGCCCAGCAGGCGGTCGATCTCTTCCACCCGTGCGGTGACCATGATCACCGGCACATCGCTGCTGGCGCGCAGTTCGCGGCACAGGTCCACGCCGTCGCGCTGCGGCAGCATCAGGTCCAGCAGCACCAGGTCGGGCTGGTAGCGCGCGAACGCGTCGATCACCTGGCCACCGTCGTCCACCCACTCGCTGGCCATGCCGGCAGCGGCCAGGTAGTCGCGCAGTACCGAGGCCAGGCGTGGCTCGTCCTCGACGATCAGGATCTTCGCGCACATGGCGGGCGACGTGCTCATGCAGGCTCCGGCAGGGTGATGACCACGCGCAGCCCGCCCAGTGGCGAGGGCTCGGCGTGGATGACGCCGTGGTGGGCGAGGATGATGTTGTGGCTGATGGCCAGGCCCAGCCCGCTGCCACCACTGGCGCGGTTGCGCGAACTTTCCACGCGGTAGAAGCGTTCGAACAGCAGCGCGCACTTGTCGGCAGGCACGCCCGGCGCGGTGTCTTCCACGATCAGCTGCACGCCGGCAGGCACGTGCGCTGCCTGCACGAGTACGCGGCCACCGGCGTGGGTGTAGCGCAGTGCATTCTCCAGCAGGTTGGCCAGCACCTGCTGCAGGCGCCGTTCGTCACCGGACACCTGCAACGGCGTGGCGGGCAGATCTTCTTCCAGCGCCAGGCCTGCATTGGCGAAGCGCACGCGCATGCCGTTGAGTTCGCTGCGCAGCAGCGCCGCCAGGTCCAGTGGCGCGAAACGGTACGCCAGGCCGCCGGACTGGGTCATCGACAGGTCGTGCAGGTCGTCGATCAGCTTGCCCAGCTGGCGGATCTCGCCCTGCAGGCCCACCAGGTTGGCGCGGTCCAGCGGACGGATGCCATCTTCGATCGCCTCCAGCTCGGCGCGGACCACCGCCAGTGGCGTGCGCAGTTCGTGCGAGATGTCGGCGATGAAGGCGCGGCGGTTGCGCTCGGTATCGTCCAGCGCCTGCGCCATCCGGTTGAAGTCGTTGACCAGTGCGTCCAGCTCATCGTCGCTGGTTCGCTCGATGCGGGTGCCGTAGTCACCGGCGGCCAACCGGTGGGTGGCCGCGGCCAGCTTGGCCAGGCGCTGGCGCAGCGCGCGCGACACCAGCCAGGCCAGCAGCACCGTCACCAGCAGCAGCGAAATGCCGATCACCCACCAGGCGCGCACCTGGGTGTTGTAGAAATTCAGGTCGTTGGTGGCGATGACGGTCTGGAACGGCACCATGCCCAGCCAACCGACGGTCTGCCCGTCCACCTGCACCGCATGCGGCTCGTCATCGCTGGTGGCGTCGGGGTTGCCGGCCACGAAGTGGTGCCGTGCATCGAACAGGCCCAGACGCGACGGCACGCCGGTCTGGTCGGACAGCGGCGGCACCGGTCCTTCGTGCCCATGGGCCAGGTCCGGGCGCAGCAGCCGCGCCCAGCGGTCGCCATCACCGTGCAGATGTCCCCAGCCACCGTGCTCACGGTACTCGCGCTGCAGGTGGGGCATCAGCCGCTGCATGCGCAGGTCGCCCTGGTCGTTGAGGTAGTCCAGGAAGCCGGTCTGGAAGGCCACGCGGCTGGCAATACCGTTCACTGCCAGCACCAGCAGGCAGGCGGTGAAGATCGCGAGGAAGGTCTTCGCGGTCAGGCCGAATTTGAGTCGAATCTTCGCCATCGCGGAGGCCATTAGCGGCGCATGCGGCGCCGAAAGCAAGCGCCAGCTGAGCCGGTCGCACAATCTCCATATTCTCTGCACAGTTCCACGGCAGCGTGCACGGGTCTACGCAAGGCCCCTACGCCCCCCATGTCCCTCCTGCGCCCGCTGTCCCGTTCCCCGCGTCCCCTGCTGCTGCCCCTGCTGCTGGCCCTGGCGGCCTGTTCGGCGGGCAGGACTGAAGCACCGGCCATGCCCGAAGTGGGCGTCATCACGGCCAGCGCGCGGCCGCTGGCACTACAGCAGACCCTGCCCGGCCGCGCCGTGCCGTTCGAGATCTCCGAGGTGCGGCCGCAGATCGGCGGCCTGATCCGCCAGCGGTTGTTCACCGAAGGCCAACAGGTCAAGGCAGGGCAGCTGCTGTACCAGGTCGATCCGGCGCCATACCAGGCGGCCTTCGATACCGCCCGCGGCCAGCTGGCGCAGGCCGAGGCCACCGTGCTGTCGGCCCAGCCGAAGGCCGAGCGCACCCGCGCGCTGGTGAACATGGATGCGGCCAGCAAGCAGGATGCCGACGACGCCACCTCGGCGCTGAAGCAGGCGCAGGCCAATGTGATTGCTGCGCGCGCTGCATTGCAGGCCGCCCGCATCAACCTCGACTACACCCGGGTGACCGCGCCCATCGACGGTCGCATCGGCACCTCCAGCGTGACCGCGGGTGCGCTGGTCGCGGCCGGGCAGGACGCCGCGCTGACCACCATCCAGCGGCTGGACCCGGTGTACCTGGATGTCACCCAGTCCAGCACGCAGATGCTGGCGCTGCGCAAGCAGCTCGATGCCGGCCTGGTGAAGGCCATCGATGGCAAGGCACAGGTGAAGGTGCTGCTGGAGGACGGCAGCACCTATGCGCATGAGGGCACCCTGGAGTTCGTCGGCAGCGCGGTGGATCCGGGCACCGGCAATGTGGTGCTGCGTGCGGTCATCCCGAACCCGGACGGCCTGCTGCTGCCCGGCATGTACCTGAAGGCGGTGCTGCCGATGGCCACCGACGCGCGCGCGCTGCTGGTGCCGCAGAAGGCAGTGGTGCGCAACGAGCGCGGCGAGCCGTTGCTGCGCCTGCTCGATGCCCGGGACCACGTGGTCGAGCGCCGCGTCAGCACCGGCCAGGTGGTCGGCAACCAGTGGCAGATCACCGACGGCCTCAAAGCCGGCGAACGGGTGATCGTCAGCAACGGCAGTGCGGTATCACTGGGCCAGCAGGTGAAGGCGGTGGCGGCCACGACGGCGCAGCTGGCAGCGATGCCGGCGGTCGACCCGAACGGCAACACCGACGAAAAGTCGCACTGAGGCCTGCCGCGCATGGTTCGTTTCTTCATCGACCGGCCGATCTTCGCCTGGGTGATCGCCATTGCGGTCAGCCTGCTCGGCCTGCTCGCGATCCTGATCCTGCCGGTGGACCGCTATCCGCAGATCGCCCCGCCCACCATCACCATCCGCGCCACCTACACCGGCGCCTCGTCGCAGACCGTGGAAAACGCGGTCACCCAGGTCATCGAGCAGTCCCAGCAGAGCCTGGACCACCTGATGTACATGACCTCCACCAGCGCCTCCGACGGCTCGGCGCAGGTCAACCTGGTGTTCGCCACCGGCACCAACCCGGACACCGCGCAGGTGCAGGTGCAGAACCAGCTGCAGGCCGCCATGGCCACGCTGCCGCAGGCGGTGCAGCAGAACGGCCTGACCATCACCAAGTCCAGTGGTTCGATCTTCGAGGTGCTGTCGTTCACCAGCGAAGACGGCAGCATGGACAACTTCGATGTCGCCAACTTCATGGAAGCGCGCATCGATGACCAGATCAGCCGCGTCAGTGGTGTCGGCAACATCCAGCCGATCGGCCAGGAGTACGCCATGCGCATCTGGCTGGACCCGGAGAAGATGCGCCAGTACGCGTTGATGCCGTCGGACATCGAGACCGCGCTGCAGGCACAGAACACCGACGTCTCGGCCGGTGAACTCGGCGGCCAGCCGGCGCTGAAGGGCCAGCAGCTCGACGCCACGGTGACCGCGCGCAGCCGCCTGCACACGCCCGAGCAGTTCGCGCAGGTGGTGCTCAAGGCCGATGCCAACGGCAGCGTGGTGCATCTGGGCGACGTGGCGACGATCGGCCTGGGCCCGGAGAGCTACGACAGCATCAGCACCTTCAACGGCAAGCCGTCGGCCTCGCTGGGCATTGAACTCAATGCCGGTGCGAACGCGATCGCCGTGTCCAAGGCCATCGATGCGCGGCTTCAGCAGCTGCAGAAGTACTGGCCGCATGGCTACACCGCCCACGTGGCGTTCACCACCACGCCGTTCGTGACCATCTCGCTGAAGGAAGTGGTGATAACCCTGGTCGAGGCGATCATCCTGGTGGTGCTGGTGATGTACCTGTTCCTGCAGAACTGGCGCGCCACCCTGATCCCGACCATCGCGGTGCCGGTGGTGCTGCTGGGCACGTTCGGCGTGCTGGCCGCGTTCGGCTATTCGATCAACACGCTGACCATGTTCGCGCTGGTATTGGCCATCGGCCTGCTGGTGGACGATGCCATCGTGGTGGTGGAGAACGTGGAACGGGTGATGACCTTCGAAGGGCTGGCGCCGAAGCCGGCCACGCTGAAGGCGATGGGCCAGATCACCGGCGCGCTGGTCGGCATCGTGCTGGTGCTGACCGCGGTGTTCCTGCCGATGGCGTTCTTCAGTGGTGTCACCGGGGTGATCTACCGCCAGTTCTCGGTGACGATTGCTGCAGCAATGATCCTGTCGGTCCTGGTCGCGATGACCATCACCCCGGCACTGTGCGGCAGCATCCTGCACCAGATTCCCAAGGGCGGGCATCCGCACGGCGACCACGGCGGCGAGCCGAGCCTGCTGGGCAAGTTCTTCATCTGGTTCAACCACCGTTTCGAACGCACCTCCAACGGCCTGCGTCGTCGGGTGGATGGCTTCCTTGGCCGGCGCACGCTGGGCGTGGTGTTCTACCTGCTGTTGAGCGTGGTCACCGGCCTGCTGCTGTGGCACCTGCCCGGCGCGTTCCTGCCGGATGAAGACCAAGGCATGCTCAACGCGCTGGTGAAGCTGCCGGCCGGCGCCACGCTTGAACAGACCCGGGCGGTGATGGACCGCCTCAGTGCCGCCGCGGTGAAGGACGACAGCGTGCTGTCGATCCAGGCGACGGCCGGCTTCAGCGTGACCGGCAGCGGCCAGAACGTCGGGCAGGCCTTCATCCGCCTGAAGGACTGGGACGACCGCAAGGATGATGCCGATACCATCGCCGCGCGGTTGACCAAGGCCATGGCCAGCGTGCCCGATGCGCAGGTGTTCATCACCTCGCCGCCGGCCATCCTCGGCCTGGGTGATGCGGGCGGATTCACTCTGGAACTGCAGGACGAAGGCGGTGCCGGCCATGCCGCCGCCGTGGCCGCGCGCAACACCCTGCTGAAGGAAGCTGCCAAGGATCCGAAGCTGGTCAACGTGCGCTATGCCAGCCTGGAAGATGCACCGGTGTATGCGGTGAAGGTGGACGACGCCAAGGCGCAGGCGATGGGCGTGAATCCGCAGGACATCAATGACACCTTGAACGCGGCGCTGGGCGGCGACTTCGTCAACAACTTCATCTACAAGGGCCGCATCAAGAAGGTCTTCATCCAGGGCACCGCCGAAGCGCGCATGCAGCCGCAGGACATCGAGCGCTGGAGCGTGCGCAACCAGGCCGGACAGATGGTGCCGCTGTCATCGCTGGTCAGCGCGCACTGGTCCAGCGCACCGGCCGCGCTGCAACGCTACAACGGCATCTCGGCGATGGAGATCACCGGCCAGCCGGCGCCCGGCGTCAGCTCCGGTGAGGCGATGGCCGAGATCGCGCGCCTGGCCGATACGCTGCCGGAGGGCTTCAGCCACGCCTGGTCGGACATGGCCTACCAGGAACAGCTGTCGGGCAACCAGGCACCGATGCTGTACGCCATCTCGCTGCTGTTCGTGTTCCTGTGCCTGGCCGCGCTGTATGAAAGCTGGGCGGTGCCGTTCGCGGTGATGCTGGCCGTGCCTGTGGGCGTGTTCGGCGCGGTGCTGATGATGAACCTGCGTGGCCTCAACAACGACGTGTACTTCCAGGTCGGCCTGCTGACCACGATTGGCCTGGCGGCCAAGAACGGCATCCTGATCGTCGAGTTCGCGCGCATCCTCGAACAGCAGGGCAAGAGCACCCGCGAGGCGATCCTGCAGGCGGTCTACCTGCGGCTGCGGCCGATCGTGATGACCTCGCTGGCCTTCCTGATGGGCGTGCTGCCGCTGGTGTTCGCCACCGGTGCCGGTTCAGCCGCGCGCCGATCGCTGGGTACCGGCGTGGCCGGCGGCACGGTCGCCTCGATGGTGCTGGGCATGTTCTTCGTGCCGTTGTTCTACCTGCTGGTGCGCCGCCTGTTCCCGGGGCGCGCAGCGACCGAAGCCACTGCCCCGGAGGTGAGCCCATGAAGCTGATGCTGCTGCGCGCCCTGGCGGCCGCGACGATGACCACCGTGCTCGGTGGCTGCGTGAGCATGGCGCCGCATTACCAGCGACCCGGGGCACCGGTGCCGGTACAGTTCGGCAATGCGGCCACCGGCGAGGCTGATCCTGCGCTGGCGATGCCGGCATGGCGCGAGGTGTTCCTCGAACCGCGCCTGCAGCAGGTGATCGCGCTGGCGCTGCAGAACAACCGCGACCTGCGCGTGGCCGTGCTGCAGGTGGAGAAGGAACGCGCGCAGTACCGCATCCAGCGTGCGGCGCTGCTGCCGTCGGTGGATGCCAGTGGCAGCGTCACCCGCTCGCGCGTGAGCGATGCGAACAGTGAAACCGGGGCCACCCAGGTAACCGAATCCGATGCCGTGCAGGTCGGCATCAGCAGCTGGGAACTGGATCTGTTCGGACGCATCCGCAGCCTGAAGAACGAGGCCCTGCAGAACTGGTTGGCCAGTGCCGAGAACCAGCGTGCGGCGCGCACCAGCCTGGTCGCCGAAGTGGCGACGGCGTGGCTGGCGCTGGCGGCCGATGGGCAGTCGCTGGCATTCACGCAACAGACCCTGGACAGCCAGCAGCAGACCCTGCAGCGCACCGAGGCCCGCCATGCGCAGGGGCTCGCCTCGGGGCTGGATCTGTCGCAGGTACAGACCAGCGTGGAAGCCGCGCGCGGCGCGCTCGCCAAGCTGCAGACACAGCAGGCGCAGGATCGCGATGCATTGCAGCTGTTGGTGGGGTCGCCGCTGGATCCGGCACTGCTGCCGACCGTGCAGGTGCTGGAGGGCAGCGTGGCACTGGCGCCGCTGCCTGCCAATCTTCCTTCAAGCGTGCTGCTGCAGCGCCCGGATGTGCTGTCCGCTGAGCATGCGTTGCAGGCCGCCAACGCCGATGTCGGTGCCGCGCGCGCTGCATTCTTCCCGACGCTGACATTGACTGCCAACTACGGCCACAGCTCCACCGCGTTGTCGACGCTGTTCTCGGCCGGCACCCGTGGCTGGTCGTTCGCGCCCAGCATCACCGCGCCGATCTTCCATGCCGGCGCACTGAAGGCATCGCTGGATGCCTCGAAGATCGGCAAGGACATCGGCATCGCGCAGTACGAGAAGGTGATCCAGCAGGCCTTCAGCGAAGTGGCCGATGCGCTGGCCACGCGTGACCACCTGACCGCGCAGATGGACGCGCAGCGCGCGCTGGTGGCCGCCAGCCAGCGCAGCTACACGCTGGCCGATGCACGTTACCGCACCGGGCTGGATGGCTACCTGCAGTCGCTGGATGCACAGCGCAGCCTGTATGCCGCGCAGCAGGACCTGATCTCGCTGCAGCAGCAGGAAGCGGGCAACCGGGTGACGTTGTTCAAGGTATTGGGCGGCGGCGCGGACGCACGGTAGCGCGTTCGTTCCGGTAGCTGCCGACCTTGGTCGGCACGGAGGCCTTCATCCACGCATGGCGTGGATCTACCAGGGCGGGAGGCAGTAGATCCACGCCATGCGTGGATGAATCCCCGCCAATGCACGGTAGCGCCGGGCCATGCCCGGCGAGCGCAGCGGCGCGTTACGCCACGCGGCCGCGGCGCGCCCGCTCCAGGTGCACCAGCAGCAGCGAGATCGCCGCCGGGGTCATGCCGGGAATCCGCTGCGCCTGGCCGATGGTCTGCGGGCGCACGCGCTCCAGTTTCTGCAGCGCTTCGGCCGACAGCCCGCGCACGGTCGCGTAGTCGAACGCCTCGGCGATCGGCGTGGCCTCATGCCGCTGCTGGCGCTCGATTTCCTCGCGCTGGCGATCCAGGTAGCCGGCGTACTTCACGCCGATCTCCACCTGCTCGGCCACCTTGCCGTCGGCCACGGCTGGGCCCAGAGACGGCACCTGCATCAGCTGCGCGTAATCCAGCTCGGGGCGCTTGATCAGGTCCAGCACGTTGGTTTCGCGGCTGACCGCCACGCCCAGCGTGTCCTGCACTTCACGGCCCAGCGCATTGGCCGGGGTCGCCCACAGTGCGCCCAGTCGCGCGCGCTCGGCGGCAACCGCAGCCTGCTTGGTTTCGAACGCGCTCCAGCGGCGGTCATCCACCAGGCCCATCTCGCGGCCGGCCGGGGTCAGGCGCTGGTCGGCGTTGTCCTCGCGCAGCTGCAGGCGGTACTCGGCGCGGCTGGTGAACATGCGGTACGGCTCGTTGGTGCCGTGGGTGATCAGGTCATCCACCAGCACGCCCAGGTACGCCTCGTCGCGGCGCGGGCACCAGCCGTCCAGCCCGCGCACCTGGCGTGCGGCGTTGAGGCCGGCCAGCAGGCCCTGCGCGGCGGCTTCTTCATAGCCGGTGGTGCCGTTGATCTGGCCGGCGAAGAACAGGCCGTTGACCAGCTTGGTTTCCAGCGAGGCCTTCAGCCCGCGCGGGTCGAAGAAGTCGTACTCGATCGCATAGCCGGGGCGGGTGATGTGCGCGTTCCCGAAACCGCGGATGCTGCGCACCATCTCCAGCTGCACGTCGAACGGCAGCGAGGTGGAAATGCCGTTGGGGTAGATCTCGACGATGCCCAGGCCTTCGGGTTCGACGAAGATCTGGTGGCTGGCCTTCTCGGCGAAGCGCACCACCTTGTCTTCGATGGACGGGCAGTAGCGCGGGCCGATGCCCTCGATCTGGCCGCTGTACAGCGGCGAGCGGTGCAGCGCGTCGCGGATGATCTGGTGGGTCTGCTCGGTGGTATGGGTGATCCAGCAGCTGACCTGCTGCGGATGCTCGTCCACCGAGCCGAGGAAGGACATCACCGGCCGCGGCGAATCGCCTGGCTGCTCGTCCATCACGCTGTAGTCCAGCGAGCGGCCATCGATGCGCGGCGGCGTGCCGGTCTTCAGGCGGTCCACCTGGAACGGACGCTCGCGCAGGCGCGCGGCCAGCGTGGTGGCCGGCGGGTCGCCCATGCGGCCGGCGGCGTACTGGGTCGGGCCGACGTGGATCTTGCCGGCCAGGAAGGTGCCGGCGGTCAGCACCACGGCCCCGGCGTCAAAACGCAGGCCGGTCTGGGTGATGACGCCGCGCACGGCGTCGCCCTCGATCACCAGGTCATCGACCGCGGCCTGGAACACCGTCAGGTTGGCCTGGCCTTCGACTATGGCACGGATCGCCATGCGGTACAGGTTGCGGTCGGCCTGGCAGCGGGTGGCACGCACGGCCGGGCCCTTCGACGCGTTGAGCGTGCGCCACTGGATGCCGGCACGGTCGGCGGCATGCGCCATCGCCCCGCCCAGGGCGTCGATTTCCTTGACCAGATGGCCCTTGCCGATGCCGCCGATGGCCGGGTTGCAGCTCATCGCGCCCACGGTTTCGATGTTGTGGGTCAGCAGCAGGGTGCGCACGCCGGTGCGGGCTGCGGCCAGCGCGGCTTCGGTGCCGGCGTGGCCACCGCCGATGACGATGACGTCGTAACGATGGAAGGACGGGTTCATGGGGGCTGTTCAGCTTGGGGCAGGCGCGGCCCGGGGGGGCGCCGGGGTGGCGATTTTAGCGCCATTCGGGGCCCGGACGCCGGCGCCGGCCCGTTGGCGGCGAAATCGGCCCTAAAGTTGGCAGGATTTTTGCAGATAACCCAATAGCACCCATCGTGGCTGGCGCCGAAGGCGCCCGTGACCGGAATTGGAACAGGGGCCGGTACAGGCGCACGATGGGGGAGCAGAGGGCCGGCAGTCGGGGGACTGTCCGGCCCTGTTTTTTTTGGGGCTGTAGGGAGAGCTTCATCCACGCATGGCGTGGATCTACTGAAACCGGGCCTGCGCGAATGGCGCTTGGACTGTCCCCAAAACAAACGGCCCCGCAATGCGGGGCCGTCTGCCTTCAGAGGTGCCGACATCCGACAGGGCCGGAACAGGGGGGATCCAGATGTTCCTGTCGGATATCGACGTAGAGCTTTTTGCGGCGGCCCGTGTCGTTTTTGTCACTTTGTGACGCGGGCCGTCACTGTCCGCGTAGATTGCGGCTTAGACCGTGTGAAATGCAAGACGGTTCAGCGCTCAACTGTGCGCTGCGTCGCACGATCCATGTTGCGCCAGGGGGAACCATTCATCCTCGGCGCACTCGGTGCCGGGGCCGGACGGGCCTGCGGCGCGGGCGCCGGCGGCTGCATGTTCGACTGCGGCGGGCGGCGCATCGAATCCATGTTCCGCCACGGGGAACCGCCGTTGTACGACGGCCGCGGCGGCGGCGGCGGCCGGTTCTCGCCACCGTTGCCGGGCGGGCGCGGCGGCGGGCGGTGGTTGTGCGGCGGACGGTAGATCGGGCGCGAGTAGTACGGGTTGCCATAGCCGCCGTAATAGCCGCCATAGCCACCGTAGTACGGGTAGCCGTAGTTGTAGGGATAGCCGGCCGGGTAGCGGTACTCCACCGACGGCGCGCCGTGGTAGTAGCCGCCACCGCGGCCACCGCCTACATAGTCGTAGGTGGTGCAGCCAGTCAGGCCCAGCAACAGGCCACCGGCAAGCAACAGGCGCATTTTCATGGTGGGTCCCCCCAGAGGACGGGTGTGCAGCCAGCTTCGTGCGCGGGCATTGAATCGGCCCTTAATTCGGCTGGCCAGGATGAATGGAGGCGTAGGCCCGCATGCTGGCATGACCTGTGCCCCGGTCGCCAGCGCAGGGGCATACGTTAATCTTGCGTCATGAGCGATTCACTGTTCCCCCGCGCCGATGACCTCCTGCTTGCTGCTGCGAGGATCGCCTCGCATGCCAGCGTGACCCCGGTGCTGCGCTCGCGCACGCTCGATGCAATGACCGGCGCACAGTTGGCGTTCAAGGCCGAGCACCTGCAGCGCGGCGGCGCATTCAAGTTCCGCGGTGCCTGCAATGCCGTGTGGTCGCTCGATGCTGATCGCGCCAGTGCTGGCGTGGTGACCCATTCCTCCGGCAACCACGGTGCCGCGCTGGCCCTGGCCGCACGCACCCGCGGCATCCCCTGCCATGTGGTGGTGCCGGAAGGGGCGGTGGCCGCCAAGCTGGCCAACATCGCCCGCCACGGCGCCACGCTCTGGCGCTGCCCGCCGACCATCGCCGACCGCGAGGCCACCTGTGCCAGGGTGCAGGCCGATACCGGCGCGACCCTGGTGCATCCGTATACGGACCCGGCGGTGATGGCCGGGCAGGGCACTGCGGCCCTGGAACTGCTGCACAGCGACGGCCCGTTCGATGTGCTGGTGGTGCCGGTGGGCGGCGGTGGCCTGGCCAGCGGTACCGCGCTGGCCCTGCAGCACGCCAGTCCGCACACGCGGCTGATTCTGGCCGAGCCGGCCGGTGCCGATGACACCGCGCGCTCGCTGGCCACCGGCGAGCGCCATGGCGCGTTTACCCCGGACACCATCTGCGATGGCCTGCGTACCCTGATCGGCGCGCCCAATTTCGAGTTGCTGCGCGCCGCGGGTGCCGAGGTGATCGTGGTCGATGACGCCGCGACGCTGGTGGCGATGCGCCTGCTGTGGGAGGTGCTCAAGCAGGTGGTGGAACCCTCTTCGGCCACCGTGCTGGCTGCGGTGCTGGCGCAGCCGCAGCGCTTCGCCGGCCTGCGCGTGGGCCTGGTGCTGTCCGGCGGCAACGTCGACCTGCCAGCCCTGCGCTGGGAGGCGGCGTGAGCCGCGGGCGGCACCGCGAACGCACCGGCCTGCTGGGCTGGTTGTGGCGGCTGTTCGTGCTGCTGGTGATCTGGCTGCTGGGCGTGACCGCCTGGATCGTCTGGATCGGTGAACGCGACCAGGCCGCCAAGGCCGACGCCATCATCGTGCTGGGTGCCGCGGCCTATGACGCCAAGCCGTCACCGGTGTTCGAGGAGCGCATCCGCCACGGGCTGGACCTGTATGAAGCACGCTACGCGCCGCTGCTGATCTTCACCGGTGGCTATGGTGGCACCGGCGCGCGCTTCTCCGAATCGCAGGTGGCGCGGCGCTACGCGCTGAAGCATGGCGTGCCGGATGACGCGATCCTGATCGAGACCGCGTCGCGCAATACCGTGCAGAACCTGGTGGAAGCCAAACGCTTGATGGACCAGCGCAACCTGCACCGGGTGATCATTGTCAGCGACCCGCTGCACATGGCGCGCGCGCTGCGCCTGAGCAAGGCGCTGGGCATCGATGCGCTGGCCTCGTCCACACCCAGCACGCGCTTCCGCAGCTTCCATACCAGCTGGCGCTTCCTGGTGCAGGAAATCTACTTCTTCCACCGCGACCTGGTGCGCCCGCCGCTGAGTTCGCCGGCCAATACCTGAGCGGTGGCCGCCTGCTTTGGGTGGCTGCCGACCTTGGTCGGCACAACCTGCCAGATCGCGATGCCGCCGGCACTACCAGGCAGTCAGGTCTGCTTGCGCCGGATCGGAATTGCCGACACCGGCACCGAGGCCACGTCATGCCCGCCTTCGCGGATCGGCGCACCGGGGTCCGGTGCCCAGGCGTGGGCGTAGATCACTTCCCAGCTGCTGGGCAGCTTGCCGTCGGCGCCACGCATCGGTTCGTACGCGGCCGCGGCGGCAGCGAAACGTCCGCGCCCGGTCAGGGTATGGCGGCGGTCTACCCGCGCATTGGTCGCGCCCATCGCGCGCAGCTCGCGCATCAGCGATGGCAGGTCGTCGTAGGTCAGGGTGAACAGATCGCGGTCCAGCACCGGGTCGCGGAAGCCAGCCATCATCAGTGCATCGCCGAACTGCGCGATCTGCGCGAAGCGGCTCACGTGCGGGCGGTCGTCGGCGGCGGCGAAGGCTTCGTTGAGTTCGATCAGCGTTTCCGGGCCGAACGTCGAGCACAGCAGCAGGCCACCCGGCTTGAGCACGCGGCGGAACCCGGCGAACACCGCCGGCAGGTCATCCACCCATTGCAGGCACAGGTTGCTGAAGATCACGTCCACGCTGTTGTCGGCCAGCGGCAGCGCACTGGCATCGCCGCACAGGCGCTGGAACGGCTTCCACCAGCCGGCCTGGCGCTTGGCCTGGTCCAGCATCGGCAGCGCCACGTCCAGCGCGATCACCTGCGCCTTCGGCCAGCGCTTCTTCATCAGCGCGCTGGCATGGCCGGTGCCGGAACCAATGTCCAGCACCACCTCGGGCTTGCGTGCCTCCAGGTAGTCCAGCGATTCGATCAGCCGCGACTGCACCTCGCGCTGCAGGGCGGCGGCAGCGTCGTAACTGGTGGCGGCACGCGCGAATGCGCGACGGACATGGCGGGCATCGAAGTGGGACGGCATTGCGAAAGTCTCTTAGAACGTACCGGGGTAGGCGCCGCCGTCGATCAGCAGGTTCTGCCCGGTGAGGTAACCGGCCTGTGCACTGCACAGGAAGGCGCAGGCGGCGCCGAACTCGTCCGGCGTGCCGAAGCGGCCGGCGGGAATCTGCTGGCGGCGGCGCTCGGCCACTTCCGCGGCGTCGCCGTCCTTGCCCGCACTGTGGGCGAAGTTGGCGCGCAGGCGATCGGTGTCGAACTGGCCGGGCAGCAGGTTGTTGATCGTGACGTTGTGGGCCACGGTGCGGCGCGACAGGCCGGCGACGAAACCGGTCAGGCCGCTGCGCGCGCCGTTGGACAGTGCCAGGATGTCGATCGGTGCCTTCACCGCCGACGAGGTGATGTTGACGATGCGGCCGAAGCCGCGCTCGATCATTGCATCCACGGTGGCGCGAATCAGCGCGATCGGCGCCAGCATGTTGGCATCCAGTGCGGCAATCCAGTCGTCGCGCTCGAAGGTGCGGAAATCACCCGGCGGTGGGCCACCGGCGTTGTTGACCAGGATGTCCACCTGCGGGCAGGCGGCCAGCGCCGCCGTACGGCCGGCCTCGGTGGTGACGTCGGCGGCGACGGCGCGTACCTCACCAGCACCGGGCAGTGCACGCAGTTCGTCGGCGGCGACCTGCAGTGCAGCCTCGCCACGCGCTACGACCACCACGTTCACGCCCTCACGCACCAGCGCGCGCGCGCAGCCCAGGCCCAACCCCTTGCTTGCGCCGCAGACCAGTGCCCAGCGACCAGTGATACCCAGATCCATGCGTCAGTCCTGCGGAATTCGGTAGGCGCTCATTGTCCGCCATCGGCCGGTGACAGGCGGGCAACGAAGTGTTGCAGGGCGGCGGCCACCTCATCGGCATGGCCGAGGAAGGGCGCATGGCCGCCGTGGGCGACGGTCAGTGACTGCGCGCCCGGGGTCAGCGCCGCAGCGGCCTGCATGGCGACCGGTGACACGAGGCGGTCGCGCTGGCCGGCGATCCACAGGCTGGGTTTGCCCAGCGTTGGCAGTGCACCGCGCAGGTCGGTGCTTTCGAGCAGGCGCAGGCCTTCCAGCAGGGCGCGTTCAGTGGGGGCACCGCGCTCGACCAGGCGCTGGCGCAGCGTGCGCAGCTCCTCGCGGGCGTGCGCCGAGCCCATCACGTCCAGCGCCAGGAAGCGCTCCAGGGTACCGCCGAAATCGTTGGCCAGCTCGCGCCCGAACTGCTCGAACACTGCCGGTTCCACCGCGTGCGGCCAATCCTCGCCACGCACGAAACGCGGCGTGGCGGCGATCATTGCCAGGCCGCGTACCTTCGGCAGCGTTGCCGCCGCGTGCAACGCAAACAGGCCGCCCAGCGACCAGCCGCACCACACCGCCGGTGGCGTGGCCGCAGCAATGGCGCTGACCACGAACGGCAGGCGCAGCGGCGTGGTGTCCTCGCGGCTGTGCCCATGGCCGGGCAGGTCGACCAGATGCAGGGTGAACTGGTCCGCCAGCCGCTGTACCAGCGGCGCGAACACGCCGCCCTGCAGGGCCCAACCGTGGATCAACACCAGGTCCGGCCCACGGCCGGTGACTTCAATATGCATGGGCAACGAAGCGGAACTCAGGCAAAAGCGGGCAGCGGCGGCGGGGCGGCTTCGCGTACGGCCAGGTCGAGGCGATCCCGCGCGTTGGCGATGGCCTCGACCAGGCCCCGCACCTGTTCCGGCGCATGCAGTGCGGACAGCGTAACGCGCAGGCGCGCCTTGCCTTCCGGCACCGTCGGCGGGCGGATCGCGCCGACCAGCCAGCCGGCCTGTTCCAGCGCCTTGGACATCGCCATGGCGCTGTGGTCATCGCCGCACAGCAGCGGCTGGATCGGCGTTTCCGAGGCCATCAGGTCCAGCCCGTGGCGGCGTGCTTCGCTGCGGAACAGCGCGATCAGGTCGGCCAGCTTGGAACGGCGCCAGTTGTCCCGGCGCGCCAGGCGCACCGCCTCGAGTGCAGCGGCGGCCATCGCCGGTGGCACGGCGGTGGTGTAGATGTACGGGCGCGCGGTTTCGGCCAGGTGCTCGATCAGATCGTCGCGGCCCAGCACCAGCGCACCGGAACCGCCCAAGGCCTTGCCCAGCGTTACCAGCTGCAGCGGTACGTCGTCCACGCCCAGGCCGGCGGCAGCAACGGCGCCACGGCCATCACCCACCACGCCCACGCCATGCGCGTCATCGACGTAGAACAACGCCTGCTGCAGGCGCGCGACCAGCGACAACGCACGCAGCGGCGCGATGTCGCCATCCATGCTGAAGACACCGTCGGTGGCGAGCATCGCCGCGCCGTCGGGCGCGTGCTTGAGCTGGCGCATCGCGCCTTCCGCATCCAGGTGCGGGTAGCGGCGCAGGCGCGCACCGGCCAGCCGCGTCGCATCGAGCAGGCTGGCGTGGTTGAGCTTGTCCTGCACGCATACGTCGTTCTCTTCGCTCAGCAGCGCCTGCTGCACCGCCAGGTTGGCGGCGAAGCCACTGCCGAACAGCAATGCACGCGGGTAACCCAGCCATTCGGCCACTTCGCGTTCGAGGGCGTCGTGCATCGCGTGGTGGCCGCAGACCAGGTGCGAGGCACCGGCACCGGCACCTTCGCGCGCAGCGGCGTCCTGCAGCGCATTGACCACGCTGAACTGCTGCGCCAGGCCCAGATAATCGTTGCTGCAGAAGCCGGTCAGCCACTGGCCGTCCACCTCAAGGCGCACGCCATCGCGACGGGTGACCGTACGTCGCGGGCGGCGACGGCCTTGGACATCGCGCAGAGCGCGCTGGGCGTGGAGGCGGGCGGTCAGGTCGGGGCGGGCCATGGTGGCTGAATGCGTCGACGGGGCGGCTAGGGTAGCGCGTTGCCGCGGCGCCTGCTTGCGGCCCGTCTCAGGCGGCGTGAGCGCAGCCGCAGCCGGGTGCATCGGCGCTGATATCGGCGTGCACGGTGCCGCCGTGGTCGTGGCCTTCGGCATCCACCTGCACCGCCATCGGCTGCAGCCCGAGCCGGGCGAACAGGGCCAGGTCGCGTTCGCTTTCCGGGTTGCCGGTGGTCAGCAGCTTGTCGCCGTAGAAGATGGAGTTGGCGCCGGCCAGGAAACACAGCGCCTGCAGTTCGTCACTCATCGCCTCGCGCCCGGCCGACAGCCGCACCATCGAGCGCGGCATGGCGATGCGCGCCACCGCGATCATGCGCACGAACTCGAATGGGTCCAGTTCGGCGCTGCCATGCAGCGGCGTACCCGCCACCTGCACCAGCTTGTTGATCGGCACCGAATCCGGATGCGCCGGCAGCGTGGCCAGCGCCAGCAGCAGGCCGACGCGCTGCGCGCGCGTCTCGCCCATGCCGACGATGCCGCCGCAGCAGGTCTTCAGGCCGGCATCGCGCACGTGTTCCAGCGTATCCAGGCGGTCCTGGTACTGGCGCGTGTGGATGATCGAATCGTAGTAGTCCGGCGCGGTGTCGATGTTGTGGTTGTAGTAGTCCAGGCCGGCGTCCTTCAGCGCACGCGCCTGCTCGCCGCTGAGCATGCCCAGCGTGGCGCAGGTCTCCAGACCCAGTGCCTTCACCCCGGCGATCATCGCCGCGACCTTCGGAATGTCTCGATCCTTCGGCGAACGCCATGCGGCACCCATGCAGAAGCGCGATGCACCGGCGGCCTTGGCCTGGCGTGCCTTGGCCAGCACCGCGTCGGTCTCCATCAGCTTCTGCGCGTTCACCCCGGTGCTGTAGCGCTGCGCCTGCGGGCAGTACGCGCAGTCTTCCGGGCAGCCGCCGGTCTTCACCGACAGCAGCGTGGACACCTGCACCTGCGAAGGGTCGAAGTGCTCGCGATGGACCGCTGCGGCGCGAAACAGCAGCTCGGGGAACGGCAGATCGAACAGCGCCTGCAGTTCGTCGTGTTGCCAGTCGTGGCGGATGGCAGCAGCCATGGCGGGACCTTGGGTACGAATGGAGCGAGGGCGGCAGTGTGGGTGGGTTGATGAATGCTGTCAACCGCGATGATGTTATTGTGGTTTACGGGTGGCCACTCCCATCAAGCTTGGCGGAAACGCCGCATTTCACCGCATCCTGCAAGGGCTTCGGCCAAAGTGGCCGCTGCCCAACGGAAGTGCTGGCGCGCAGACTCTTTCCCATGACCGATCTCCATCGTCTCCGCGGCCGCATCAGCGCGCTGGTCCTCAGCGAGGCCTGGCGCCGCCGCGCCGCGCTCTGGGGCGGTGCCGTGGCCGTGGCGCTGGTGGCGATCCTGTTCGCCAAGGCCAGCGATGCGGCCTTCCATCTGTTCCAGCGCATCACCTCGCACTCGCCGTGGTGGGCCCTGCTGCTCACGCCGGGCATCTTCGCGCTGCTGGCCTGGCTGACCTCCGGCGTGCTGAAACCCACGCGGGGCAGCGGCATTCCGCAGGTCATCGCTGCGTTGGACAAGCCCGATGAGCCATTCCGGAAGACCAATCTTTCGCCTGCGGTCTCAGCCGGCAAGCTGCTGCTGACCTCGTTGTCGCTGCTCGGTGGCGCGTCCGTTGGCCGCGAGGGCCCGACCGTGCACGTGGGTGCCAGCCTGATGTACCTGTTCGGCCGCTGGTTCGGCTTCAAGGATCCCCGCGAGCTCTCGCACTTCCTGTTGGCCGGTGGCGCTGCCGGTATTGCGGCGGCGTTCAACACGCCGCTGGCCGGCATCGTCTTCGCCATCGAGGAGCTCAGCGGCCGTTTCGAACATCGCTTCTCCGGCACCTTGTTGACCGCGGTGATCGTCGGTGGTGTGGTATCGCTCGGTCTGTTGGGCAACTACACCTATTTCGGCCATGTGAGTGCGCGTCTGCCGCTGGGCCAGGGCTGGCTGGCAATCCTGCTGTGCGGCGTGGTGGCGGGCCTGCTGGGAGGCCTGTTCGCGCGTGCGGTGCTGGCCAGTGCGGCGGGCCGCCCGCGCTGGCTCGGGCAACTGCGGCAGCGGCATCCGGTGCTGTTGGCCGCAGGCTGTGGTCTGGTGGTGGTACTGCTCGCCCTGGTCTTCGGCGAAGGCGCGTTCGGCACCGGCTACGAGCAGGCGCGCAGCCTGGTGCAGGGCCAGGCGGTGGTCGGCCACGAGTTCGGGTTGATGAAGCTGCTGGCCAATCTGGCCTCGTATGTGGCGGGCATTCCCGGCGGCCTGTTCTCGCCCGCGCTGGCGGTCGGCGCGGGACTCGGCCACAACCTGGCAGTGCTGATGCCGGGCGTGGACCCGCGTGCCTTTGTGCTGCTGGGCATGTGTGCCTACCTGACCGGCGTTACCCAGGCCCCCCTGACGTCGGCGGTGATCTCGCTGGAGCTGACCGACAGTGGCGACCTGCTGTTGCCGATCCTGGCGACGGTGCTGATCGCCCGTGGTGTGTCCGGGCTGGTGTGCAGGGTACCGATCTATCGCGGGTTGGCGGAGCTGTTGATGGTGCCGAAAGCGGTTGGAGATGTAGCTGCTGCGGATCCTCCTGCGCGATTGTGAAGCGGCGAAAGGCATGTGATCGTCGGCCATGCAACGCAATGACGAATACCTCTGGGTCGCGCCGATAGACAGCGATCATTGCTTCAATCAACGCGATCAATCAGCCCTCCATCTTCACTCCAGCGGTGAAGCTGATTCCGCGTTGCACCGTCTACCCGATGCCACGTGCGACGCAGAAGATGCGTCCACGCCGGGGCTGCACCCGGACCTGCATCGAGAGCGCGACCATGATCAACTGCCGTATCCGCAGCCTGGCGGCTGCCGTCCTGGCCCTGGCCAGTTCCCCCGCGCTGGCGTTGGCGGGCACCCCATTGCTGCCCAGCGAGCGCAGCATCGGCACCCTCGAACCGGTGGCGCGTTTCGAAGGCGCCATGCCCACCAGCGTGGCGGTATCTGAAACCGGGCGCATCTTCGTCAACTTCCCGCGCTGGGGCGATGAGGTGGCCTACAGCGTGGCCGAATGGCGCGACGGCCGCGCCGTGCCCTATCCGGATGCGCGCATCAACCGCAAGGACGATCCCGACCCGGCAGCACACTTCATCAGCGTGCAGAGCGTGGTGGCCGATGGCCAGGGCCGGCTTTGGGTACTGGACACCGCCGCACCGAGCTTTTCAGCGCCGCAGGCCGGCGGCGCCAAGCTGGTGGCGATCGACCTTGCCACCGACAGCGTGGCCAGGACACTGGTGTTCCCGGCCGACGTCATCGATGCGCGCACCTACGTCAACGATGTGCGCTTCGACTTCCGGGTCGGCCGCGAGGGCGTGGCCTACGTGACCGATTCGTCGCTGAGCGGTATCGGCGGCATCATCGTGATCGACCTCGCCACTGGCGCCGCGTCCAAGCGCCTGGTCGGCCACGTGTCCACCTCGGCCGATCCCGCCTTCGTGCCGATCGTGGAAGGGCAGCAGATGCGACTGCGTAACACCGATGGTTCGTCGGCGTCCTTCACCGTGGCCGCCGATGGCATCGCCCTGTCGCCCGATGGCGGCACCCTGTTCTATACGCCCTTGTCCAGCCGCCATCTGTACAGCGTGCCCACCGCCTTGTTGCGCGACTCCACGGTGAATGAGGCGACGCTGGCGGCAGCCGTGGTCGACCTCGGCGACAAGGGAGCGTCCGACGGCATGGAAATGGATGCCAACGGCCGGCTGTATACCAGCGACTACGAGCACAATGCCATCCATGCCCGCGACGCGCAGGGGCGGTGGACGACGGTGGTGCACGACCCGCGCATCCTGTGGCCGGATACGCTGTCGATGGGGCCGGACGGCTATCTGTATTTCACCGCCAACCAGCTGCATCGACAGGCCGGCTTCAATGGCGGCGTGGATCGCCGGCAGAAGCCCTACATGGTGTATCGCACGCGTGTGGATGCCGCACCTGCGCCGACGCGGTGAAGTGCCCCGTAAACGGGTAAGGATGCCTACGGGTTGAAGGGGGTGCGCCTGATGGCCCCGGGGCCGCGGCGCGATCACGCTGTAGCGCATGCCGGCCCTGTCCACGCCCACTCGTCTTCTGCAGGCAGCGCTTCGCGTGCTGCTGCCACTGCGCTGCCTGGTCTGTGGCGAGCCGGGCCACGATGAACTTGACCTGTGCAGCGCCTGCCTGGCCCATCTGCCCTGGGCCGGTCGTGCCTGCCTGCGCTGTGCACTGCCGTTGCCGGACAACGCCCTGATCGTCTGCGGTACATGCCGCGACGAGGTACCGCCGCAGGCCGCCACGCATGCCAGCCTGCTGTACCTTCCTGTGCGCCGCCAAAATGATTGGCAGGGAAAAAATCGCAATGTCTGGCGTTCCGTACGCAACCGCTGCCTGTTAGCCTGACCTGTGATTCGCCACGGTGTCATTGGCTTCAGATGGCTCGGGCTTCGGTGGCAAATGCTCGACGGATCGGAATCACTCAGACATGTATCGCGATCGGACCCGTCGCCACGATCCTGCAGACAGAGTGATGTACCCTGAGAATAAATAGGTGACACATGAGACCGACCATCTTGGCACTGGACCTTGAGGGCACCCTCATTTCCAATGCGATCAGCCAGATACCAAGGCCTGGACTCTACCGGTTCCTTGAGGAGATCCATGCGCGGTTTGACCGTCTGGTGATGTTCACGACGGTCCCAGAGCAACGTTTTCGTAGCATCGCTACGCTACTAGTCAGGGAGGGTTGCGCGCCCGAGTGGTTCGCAGATCTGGAATACATCATCTGGTCCGGTCAAACCAAGGACTTGCGACTTGCCTCGCCGACTCTGGGCGATACCCTTTTGCTCGACGACTACGGCCCCTACGTTCACTCTGGCCAGGAACATCTCTGGATTCAGGTTCCTCTATTCGGATATCCATATCCTGAAGGCGATGACGGCCTCCATAGTGCGCTCCGAAGCCTACTGGAAGTCGTTGAGCATGGTCGTTGCACCGATCAGGCTGTGCGCAGACCGCAGCAGATCTAACTTGGCATAACTGGGTAGGCTAATGCGTCGGGCCAGGCGGAAGCGGTACTCAGAGCATGCGCTGAGTCACAACGGGTGAGCACTTCCGAGCCAGGAGACATGTTTGGGTCGTCGCCAAAAATGGGTATCCATCTCCTATCCACAGACGACGCGGCAATGTTCTAGCCCGCGCTGGACTGATGATCATGAACGCCGCCGAGACCCGATATCTCCACCAGGTGTATTCTGAGGCACTGGTGTGATGTAGCGCCCTCCCTCCGACCTTGTCCTAAGAGCAAAGAGATGGAAACTTTCGCTCCACCGCTTACTTCAGAATGCTGCTTGTGTGGATCGAAGGAAGCGCTTTCCGGTGAGCACAAGATCAAGGCATCCGCTCTCAGAGCCGTGTTTGGCAAGCAGGGAATGGTGATCGCCAAACACGGTGGCCCTTATCGCTTCGCACAAAGTCCAAGCTCCAAAGCGCTCCATTTCTCCGCCCGTGTCTGCGAAGTTTGCAACAACTCAAGGACTCAGCCGGCCGATCTGGCATTCGACCAGTTCAACGCGCGAGCTCTAGAGCTTATGGCGCTCGGCTCGAATCCTGCCGATGTCTTTAAAGATCCACGATTCATACAAGACGGACCTCTGTATCTGGACGTTTTCAGATACTTTGCGAAGCTGATGTGCTGTCATCTTGCGGAGATGAGCGCGCCATCATTTGAAGATGTTGCAGGCTTTGCCATCGGAGCGAATGACGACAACTTCATCCTTTTGACGGTTGATGCGGATGTCGCGTTTGAGCGGCTACGAATTCATCTCCCCGAGATGCCGTACGCCGCCCACGGTGGACTTGCTATCACAGGAGATCGGGACTCGCTCGCGCCGGCGTCCTTCTACTCGACTCTTACCATAGGGCCTGTTCGTTATCGCTACCAAGTTAGGCTCAACGAGATCGGTCAAGCGCGGCTCATGATTGAGCACCCGGCGTTCTACGACTGGTGCGCACGCCGGGTCGAGGATGCAATCAAGAATCCGATGAGTGACGAGGACAGTGAACTGCTTGGTCTTGCAGTCAATACTCCTGATCATTCAGACCCAGAGTAGCCCCCACGTTCGCCGAGCGAGCGACGGCGCCACTTTGCGGCCGAGGAGTCCTCTCTCTGGCCGAGCGATCTCTCCGGCGCATCAATGCGCACCGCTGGGTAGCCAGCTTAGATGCTGTGGTGCGCAGCCATCAGGCAGAAGACCACCTTAGGAAGAGCGAACGGTCACCTGCAGCTGCTAGTGACTTTGCTTCAAATGGGGAGTCGCCGCCGACCATCTCCCTTGCCATCTCCTGGAGCGGCATCGCAAAAGCACGGAGACGCTATAGTGGAGGTCTAAGAACTCATCCACACCATCTGACCACACGGACGCGTAGCCAACATGTCACTGAGTACAATGCCTGGAATCGACATTGGTGCGGTTGAGCGGGTCATGAGATCCGTTCTGCCCCAGTTGAAGGCGCTGCAAAAGAGAGATGAGTTGGATGAGGATGAGAAAGCCAAGCTCATCTACGCGAACCAGAAATTGTGGAATGCCTTCTATAAATCGGAGTACACACGTAGTCACATAGGTTGGGAACACGCGCTCGAATTAGTCTATGCAGTGCTGAATTCTGGCGATCTCGACGATGCCCGTTCGTTTGCAACGCGGCTTGATGCTGCGCTGAAACAAACGGCGCAGCATCTCGACTACATTGCCGTCGTCCCTCTGGGGTTCTTTCAGCCAATGGCTTTCGCCTCGAAGAGGCAGAGGGCATTTTTTCGTCCATTCCAAGTTGGTCCATTCACACTGGTGCCACCTGCAGTCACAAGCGCGGCGCTAAACAAGCGCATCCAGGTCTTTGACTCCAAAGCTGTACCGGACGACTTGTTCGAACATCAGCAACGGCAGACTGACCAAGCACTGAGCAGCACTCCTTTGTTGTTCCTGCCAACCCATGGCTCGTCGGATTCCCTGCGTCACCAGACACGTGCATCTGCTCGCCGAGTGATCGGGTTGATTGAATTGCTTGGTCGAGTTTTCGGCGTAAAGAAGCCAGCGCTGGGGAAGGAAGTCACACCAAACTACTTGTTCCTGATCAACAAGCGTACGGGGTGGCTTGATCGGGTTATGACAATGCGCCCGTTGACTGTGTCCATTTCGCTAGAGAGAAAGCTTGTTCAGGTAATGAGGCGTCCGGACGTACCAATTGCCCTCAAGCTGCTCTCCTCGGGTGAGGAGAAAACCTTGAATGCACAGCTTAGGAATGCGCTGGAATTCTTTGGTCGAGCCGTGAACGAGAAAGATAGCGTGGCGCGATTCATTTTCTTTGTCATATCAATGGAGGCAATCTTCTCTCGCGATAAGCACGCACCCATCAAGGTTACACTGGCTGACTACGCGTCACTACTTTGCTTCAAGGGCAAGGACCGGAGGCGCGTCCATGTGGATCTTGGAAATATCTACGATGCTCGATCAAGCATTGTGCATACCGGTGCAACTAGCGTTGAACGTTCGCTTCTGATAAAAGCCGAAGCGTTAGCGGCAAGAGCGTTGTACTGCAGTTTGATGCTTGCCGTTCATCTCGATAATGGTCAAGGGGATCTTCAGAAGAAGTTCTTCGATTTGCTCAAGGGTATGAAGATCGGTGTCGAACTCAATCCAATTAGGCTGCCCGCTTGGCATGGCTATGGCCCGGATGTAGACGAATAGTTGAAACGTCGAAGTGTGAGTAGCCGAGCGTCATGACGCTCTCTTGCTAGGTTGAACCTCGCGATGGCACACACCGCCTGGATCTGGTGCGTGCACCTGTCAGGCCGCTGGGGTGTGATGATTAGATGCCCTCGAGGTGCGTTTGCCCACGCCCCCGAGTTCGATCCTTTTGCGCCACATACTGGCTGAATTTCCGGGCGCCAATCATTGTGATTTTGCGAGCTGTCGATAGAAGTGCTTCCATCTAGCGCTACCATTCGAACAGTCCAACATGTCTGACGTCGATGCACCAAGGGTCCAGCAGCCGGCCAGCGGACCTTGAAGTAGCTGTTCTTAGGGTCTACAGAAAGATCGCAGTGGCATGGGCACTGACTGAGGAGGAACAGTGTCAGATCCTCGCTGTGCCTGCTCTGCCTGTGCCCGAAGATCTGAAAGGACCGGCCGGCCCAGATCTCCTGCTTCGCATTGGCATCATTATCTCGATCTACCGAAGCCTGCATACCATCTTTGCAAACCCAGCACAGGCGGACGCATGGATTCACCGTGCGAACCTCAATCCGCTCTTTGGAGGAGACCCTGCGATCAGGCTAATGGGCTCACCCGCTGCCTCCGCCATAGGAGCTTATGCCCACCTTGCTCCTTAGGCGGACGGCTGTCTATCGCGTGAGCCTAGTGGTACGCACGGGTGTGAGCCCTCTGGTACGGGTCCAGGGGACTCTTGGTGAAGCAAGGGGGACTCGGTCTGACTGTTCCCGGCGACGTCTCCGTCACCGGCTTCGATGACATCCCGGCAGCTGCAACTGACACCCTTTCCCTGACGACCCTGCGCCAGGACATGCGGGAACAGGCCAAGTGGGCCTTCCAGTCGTTGCAAGCGAGAATGCGCGGTGACAAATGAGCGGCACGGAAGATCGTAATCCCCGTGGAGCTGGTACACCGCCGATCTGTACGCCCTCTAAGCTAGGCCAACTGTAGTCAGGCTCTCGGCGCAGCGAATTGGGTTTCAGCCATTGGCATCCGCCTTGAGCCGTGAGAGCCAGCTCTTGAGCTCCGCAGGGTTGCTAAAAGGATATCGCTGAACAGGGACGTCGGCACTTGCCTTCGCTATCCGATATGCGCCCCGCCTGAGTCCGTCATATCCGTACGCGGAGTTCGATGCCTCTGCTAGCGCAGACATCCAGTTGATGATGTGTATGACGTCCTTCTCCAGCTGAGCAGACTGAATTCCTTGGCCAGTCTGTTGTCCGTGCATGATCTTGTTGCGATAGATCTTTATTCGCTTGATCTCTTTCCACAGGGGAGCATGCGAAGAACCTAGTAGCTTCGGTATTGGCGTTACGCCAAGCGCTTTGATTCCAGAAATGAAGGTCTCTGGATTCAAGTTCCTGTTAGCGACAAACGCCTCGATAACCGCGTCCAGAGTCTTCTCAGTGATCGCGGGATGCTGAAAAACGAAGAAGCTGAAGAGCCGCCGTAGTTGCTTTTCGTACTTCACCCAGCTCACTACCAACGCGTCTACCCTGCGAGTACTGCCATTGCACTGCCAGAGTGCCTCAACCGTACTGAACTCTTCTTTGAGTGCTGGTGGAACAATCAGCTTGCGCATAATTCTCCTTGGGCAGGATATCCGATAGGCCGATCCCCGGGCCCGGTTGCTTGGCTTGCGTTGCGAGCTGAATCGAGAGGTCGTCCAACTGGCGCAGCCCGATCTTAGGGCGACGAATTCCCGCTAACAACACTGGCACGTGGCTCGACTAGCGCCTGCGCCTCTCCAATCAAGCAGACAGCTAGAGCTTTAGCCCTAAATCGCTCATATCACAGTCGGACTCAACCATCCGTCATTTCCGGGGGTTGGGCGGACAACCAAGGTGAGGGAGTGGTTTTGAAGAGATTTCAGATTGGAGCGTCCCGTACGCTGAGCAAGCGCGTGCTGGGACTTTCGATGGCTATTGCTCTGGGACTGCCGTTGGCTGTTGCGGCAGAGCCAGCGGCCACTGATGGTGCCTTGGCAGACAGCCGGGCACATGAGCTGGTTGCGCGGATGACCCAGGACGAGAAGATCCAGATGGGATCGTGTCTCAGTCGGGATACCTCTCCTTCAAACAAGCCGACGAACGATTCAATGGCCTGTTATGTGATTGATTTTAAAGGGCCCAGGCCCTCCTTCCAGAACAAGAAAGAAGTTTCCGCTCGCCCCCTTGAAAAAGTTGATGTGCATCACAAAATTGACAGTTGGCTGAACAAGAACAGCCGGCTGCAGGCGGTCTCATTGCTCGAGACGGCAGAGCGGCAATCTGAGATTGATGGACCAACCTTCAGGGGGATGTCGAGATGGCGACCAAGCACGAAGTGATTTTCTACCCGGTTGGTAACGGGGACACGACGCAGATCATTCTTGATAATGGAAAACGAATTCTCTTCGACTTCCGTCACAAACAGTGCGCGGAAGAAGAGTCGACACCAGAGATTGATCTGAAAGCAACTCTCAAGAAAGACCTTGCCGACGCAGGCAAGGAAAGTTTCGATGTCGTTGCATTCACCCACGCAGACAACGATCACATCGAGGGAAGCGCTGACTTCTTCTGGCTTGAGCATGCAAAGATCTATCACGGCGAGGGTCGGATCAAGATCGACCAGCTCTGGGTCCCTGCAGCGATGCTCGTGGAGAAGGCTACCCAAGAACAGCTGAGCGAAGAGTTCGTGCTTCTGAGGCAAGAGGCGCGCCACCGTCTTCTCGAAGGCGAAGGTATTCTGGTCTTCTCCAAGCCACCCGAATTGATGGAGTGGCTGGAGCCCAAGCTGAAGGCTCGTGATGAAGCATCGACGGCCCGGGATCACCTGTTTGTCGATGCTGGCACTATCGTTCCGGGTTTTACCTTGCAAGAAGACAACGTGGAGTTCTTCTGCCACTCGCCCTTTATCGACCATTGCGAAGACGGCGACATCATCAGAAACTCGGCAGCCTTGGTGTTCAACGTGAGGCTCCAGGCAGACGGCCGCACCTACGACTACCTGGAAGTTGGTGATGCCGACTACCGCGACCTGGAGAGAATTGTCGACATTACGAAGTACCACGGCAATGAAGACCGCCTTGCCTGGGATCTCTTCAACATTCCCCATCACTGCAGCTACAAGGCGCTTGGGAAAGAGAAGGGAGACAAGGACACTGTTCCCTCCGAGAAGGTCGCTGAGCTTCTCATGAAGGGGAAGAAGGACTCGTACATCGTAGCCTGCTGCATACCGCTGCCCGACATCAAAGAGTCCTACGAGCGGGTCCAACCACCCCACATCCAAGCCCGCAGGACCTACGAGTCCTATCTTGAGAAGGTTGGTGGACGATCCTTCCTCGTAACTATGGAAGAGCCCAACGCGAACAAGCCTAAGCCGATTGTCTTTGAGGTGGCTGCCGCAGGCGTCACCTGGACGAAAGCAGCGTCGTCATTTGGCTCTGCGGCTATCGTTGCCTCCCGCCCTGCCAGGGCAGGAGCATGAGCTCGGAGTACTTTGCGCATACATTGACTGCTCTCGACGAGCTAGCGGCAGTCACACCGCGTACAAGCGCGATGATCGCCGCTGTCAATGCTCACCGTGACTTCAAACTCATCGAGGTGATGCGTAGCGCCAAGGTAGATGAGCTGGACACCGTCTACCTAATGGTGGACGTCGAATGCCATGGTGTGCCAACCCACAATGAATACGGGCTCCGCTTTCGGGAGCGCATGCTCATACATGTGCCTCAGGACGATGCGAAGGCAACGGTCGTTTGGTCCATGCGGAAGGACTTTCCGAGGCTTGCACACCAGAACAGCGTAACGTCGCAGGGCCCAGCTCAGCTCTGCTTGTATTTCGAGCCGCCCTCGGTTGTCGCCCGCACCTGGACTCCTTCGTCATTTCTCGCTCGGATCCAGTGGTGGATGGAGAAGAATGCTAAGGGCGAGCTGCATCTGGCCGATCAGCCTTTGGACATGCTGTTCTTTGAGTCTCGGAATGAACTGCTGATCCCCTGGGATCTTGATCAACTGGCGGCAGGGGGAAAGCTCAGCGTCATCGCTGCAGCAGCGCGCAAGAGCGATGGCTGGACACTGCGCATCGTTGATCAACTGCCTGCCAACAAATCTCTCCACGCTACTCTGGTCAAGGTAGATCTTGAGCCTATTGAAAGCGGGATGATTGAATGGGATCCGCATACTCTCGGACAGCTGAATGAACTCTTGGCACGGCGAGGAGCGGACCTGGTTCCGCTTGTAACAGCGGCTATCCAGGCAGCTACGCCTTCATGCGGACTCACTCGCCAGGATGAGGTTCCGAGCACGCTTGTGCTGCTCTCTGTTCCCATCAAGCGTGCGTCGACCGGCGAGGTAGAAGGAATCACCTATCGCGCCTTCTTCCTTGATGGTGGGACACTGAAGATCGGCACTATGCTCGGTGCCCTTATTCCGCATGACGGTCGATACTTCAGCTCAGTTGGTGTTGTTGGAAATCAGCCGCAGGAAGGATGGGAGTCTATCGGGCTTGATCCAGTCACCGTTCTTTGGGAGAACAGCCCTGAACGTGCACGAAGCCAGTCGGGCTTCAGCGATGCGGGGCCGCAAGGCGTGTTGATCGGCGTTGGATCTTTGGGAAGTGCTCTGCTGGACCTATGGGTTCGATCTGGCTGGGGTCGGTGGACTGTAGTGGATAAGGATCATGTCCGACCGCACAATCTGTCACGCCACACTGCATTCAATAGACAGATTGGGCTACCCAAGGTTCTGGCAGTCTCCGCAAATGCCAGGGAGGTCACGCGCAACGGTTCGGCTGTGACTCCTCTCGAGGAAGACGTCCTTACCAGCACCTTGCCGGAGCTGGAGCAGGCCCTTCGGAGTGCAGACCTAGTCGTAGATGCAACTGCGGACCTGAGCTACCCGCGGGCGTCAGCAGTCGTGGATGATCGATCACGGCATGTGAGCGTGTTCGTAACTCCCAACGGTCGGTCGGGAGTTATGATGCTTGAGGACGTCGCCAAGGAGCGGTGCCTGCGTACGATTGAAGCTCAGTACTACCGCGCCATCATCAATTCCGATTGGGGAAGAGTCCATCTTGAGGGCCATCGCGGAGCGTTCTGGAGCGGAGCATCGTGCCGTGACATCTCAATGGTCCTACCGTACTCCAGTGTGATGATTCATGCCTGTCAGTTTGCCGAGAGCATCCCAGCCCATATTGCCGATCCCCAGGCTGCCGCGTTGATCTGGCAGCGAGATGTGAGTGGCCAAACGGAAGCGATAGAGGTCCCACTGTTTGATAGGCGGATACACCAGGCAACTAATGGCCTCAGCATCTACATGGATGAAGGCCTACACGAACACCTGCATGCTCTGCGCACAACGAGTCTTCCCAACGAGACGGGCGGTATCCTCCTCGGCTACCACGACTTCACGCAGAACCTCCTCGTCGTTGTAGATGCGCTGTCGGCGCCAACTGACAGTAAGGGTACGCCCGCTTCGTTCGAGCGCGGTGTTGCAGGAATGCCAGAGGCCGTTGCAGAGGCACAGAACCGCACTGCTGGAATCGTTGGATACGTTGGAGAGTGGCACAGCCACCCAGACGGCTGTCCGCCAGAGCCAAGCCGAGCTGATCTTGTGCAGCTGGTCGAGCTCGCTATGGGAATGCACGAAGAAGGCCTTCCGGTAATCCAAGTCATCGTTGGGAGCCATGACATTCGTGTTGTCCAGGCGGAGGTTCAGCCTTGAAAGATCGCCAGATCGATCTAGTGCTTTCCGGTGGAGGGATCAGAGCAATGACCTTCCACTTGGGGGTCATGCGGGCGCTGGCAAATGCTGGTTGTTTGGAGTCAGTGTCTAGGATATCCAGCGTGTCGGGAGGGAGCCTTGTCACCGGACTCGTGCTACATCGCTCTGGCATGAAATGGCCGACTTCAGAGCGATTTCTGGGAGAGATCTACCCGGCACTCCGCGATGAGCTCACTTCACGCAGTCTCCAGTGGGATGCCCTCCGCGAACTGTCGAGCATCTCGAATCTCCGCTTCTTATTAAGCCGCTCAAATCTCTTGGCCGCTGCCCTGCGGCGTCGGTGGGGCATTGAGAACAAGCTTAGCGATCTTCCCGCGACACCTGATTGGTCAATCAACGGGACCAACGCTGAGAACGGACGCCGCTTCCGGTTCAAGCGTGCAAACTTGGGAGACTACCTCACGGGTTACGCAGCGACGGGCAACTTCCCCCTGGCCAGCGCAATGGCTGTCTCGGCCGCCTTCCCAGGCGGCTTTGGTCCGCTTCGCCTCAGGGCGGACAAATTCAGGTGGAAGCGTCGAGCGAGCTGGAGCGGTCCTGCACACGAAACCGTAGACTCCCAGCCAGGCTCTGTGATCCATCTCTACGACGGTGGCGTATACGACAACCTTGGACTCGAGCCCTTCTTTGATGCGGGTAGTGGAGAGCCGAAGGAGCCGAACGGCCACTTCATCCTGGTGTCAGATGCAGGAAAGCCCTTGGATATGGGCTTTAGCAAATACTCTCTGAATCCATTCCGGATCAGGCGCGTGGCCGACATCATGTCTGACCAGTCACACGCCCTAAGGGTTCGTACCTTTCACCACTACCTTTCTAAGGGTCCTAATAGGGGAGCAATGATCTACATCGGTAGTCCTGCCGGTATGGACTCTGCAGATCAGGAAGAGGCAAGGTTCGTAGCCACGTTCCCCACAAGCCTCATCAAGCTGACCGAAGCCGACTTCGACAGAATTGCGATCCACGGAGAAAGGCTGACTCGCTTGCCATAACGGAATCCAAGGCATTCATTTCGCAAGCATAGAGCCACGGAGCTGTGCAAGTGCCCACCGAGATCGAGCGATGGCGCCGAGAATACAACGAAGAACGCCCCAAGGACGCCATCGGCGGCATGACACCGGCCGCCTACGCGAAACATCTGGTCAACATCGATATCATCAACCCCGGACTCTAAACCCGACCAATACTCACGGCGGGGGAGGGGGCGTCGGCGGCACCCAGCGTCATCTTCTTGGATGGGTCATAGATTGCGCGCTTTTCCGCGCACTTCGACTAGATTCCGCACTAGTGAGCAGAATTGCGCGCAAATGAAGCACACGCCTATCCAGTCACCAGAAGAGATAACTGAGGCTCTCGGGCAGCGAATCAAGGAGCGCCGCCTCAGAATCAACATCTCACAAGCCGACCTAGCCGACAAAGCGGGGATCTCCCGCAGAGCCTTGGTGCAACTTGAAGGAGGACAAGGATCGACTGTGCGCACCCTGATCTGTGTGCTCAAAGCTCTCGGCTTGGAGCATCAGCTGAACTCGATTGCCAGCCTCCCGACAGTCAGCCCTATGGCAATGCTCAAAGCCACGCGGTTGCGCAAACGGGCCAGCTGAGGGCGGAGCAGCTGCGCTGGCCGGCCCAAGCTCTTTGCCAAGCATCTTGCTGCACTGCTTCCGGCCCGCACGCGCTGAAACCTGTAGGCTACCGTTTCGGTGGTGGTGCGCTGGAGGACAGTCCAAGCTGGGTTCCGATCAGCTTTGAACGGGTATGTCATCTACCATCTTTCGCTGATGATCTGCCGCAGTCGGCCAAGTTCGGCTAGCGTGGCGTGACGGCGCCTGCAGAGATAGAGCGAGATGGGGTCAACTTGAGTGGAATGCGGACTCAGCCTTGCTGGGCAGCGGTTCCAGATCTCAACTTCGGCGAATGAATCGGCTTCGTCAGGTGACAGATTTCTTCTTGTTGACCTCAGAAGACGTTGGTGTACTGCGAGATGACGCGGATGCTCGTCCTGGCCGCACTCCCTCCAAGGGAGTGCGGCCTCACTCGCGATGCGCATCTGTCCGAGGCGCGCCACGGAGCGCGTGCGGACACGCAGAACATCGATAATCGGAGTCGACAACACCGGCTCTACTCTCGCCCAAGTGACGCTGCACTCATCCATCTCGACATGAGACCTTGCTCCGAAGCGATCCACTGCGCCAATTCCGGCAATAACTAGTTGCGCGACTGGCAGTTAGATTGCGCATACCAAACCCCGAGCCCCCCTCTATAGTTTTAAGCACTTAGGCGCCCTGGGCTTGCCCTCTAGAACTGTATTGCCTCCGATATGAGTAGCGGCTACCCAGTACCTGGGACCGGCGTAGGATCTGGCGCCCCTTTTGGAAGCCGCCCCAAGGACCGGCCGCCTCGATCAAAGACATCGCTCTCTGTAGCTATACTCGCGCCAGCATGGGTCGCTCGGGGGCGTAACAATGGGACGGGCAAAGCACGAATGGATGGAGGATCAGGAGAGAGGCTGGAGCTCCATCGAGGGGAGCACCTGCGAGGATTGCCTGAATCAGGCAGATATCTGGCGACTGTCGAAGGCCAACATTTGCCAAGGCGAGTGCGACTACTGTGACAAGAGCAGCATCCCTGTTCTTGCTGTCGAACACGTTCAAGAACACCTCTACGAAGTGGTGGGAAAGTACTACGCCGAGCCTGCAAATGCGGGTACTCCCTGGGTGGACGGAGGGTGGATCGTTCCCACCCTGGACACGGACGATGTTCTGGACGTGCTCGGCTTCTATCCGGCCGACGCGCTGCGTGCGGATATTGTCGAGGCTGATGTCACTGGATACTGGGTTGAAGCTGCGCGCGGGCATTGGGCGGATGTCCAGGACGAGGAACTCATGCTCCACTCCTGGAAGAGCTTCTCCTATGCGGTGAAGCATCAGACTCGATTCAACTTCCGAAATGTTCGTACGGATACGGACTCGCAGGAGATACCCGTCGCCGACATGCTGGAAGTCGTCGGTGTGGAAATAAGCTCCTTGATCAGGCCGCTCGATACCGGAACGGAACTGTACAGGGCAAGGTATCTCCCGGCTGACGGATCCATTGAGGTATCAGGGTCGACCCTAGGGCCGCCTCCGAAAGAGCGGGCCACGGCCGGCCGTATGAACCCTGCAGGGATCCCATACTTCTATGCCGCGTTCGATGCGAAAACCGCCCTTGCGGAGATCGGCGCGGCCCCCGAAGGCACGTTGCCCGCGACCGCGGTCTTCCGTACCGATCGACTGCTTAACGTTGTGGACCTGGTGGAGCTTCCCCGAGCGCCCTCCGTCTTTGCAACTGACCTAAGGTCTGAGCGCATCAGGGCGCTGTTCTTGACCGGCTTCGTGACGGCAATCACACAGCCTGTCGACAAGGATGGCAGAGAACATATTGACTATGTCCCCTCGCAGATCGTTTGTGAGTACGTAGCTCAGTCTTTTTCTCGAGACGATGGCGTTTCCATCGACGGACTAATCTTCCCAAGTGCGGCCCACCCAGGCGGAGTGAATCTGGTAATTTTCCCGTCAGGGAGCCCCTTCCAGCACAATCGATTCAAGGCTATCTCTTTCAGTAGTGCCGTCTCGATGTGAAGGCGCTGTTCCAACCCACCGCTTGGGTGGGATCCACTAGCCCTGCTTGGCAATGGCCTTCTTCCTGCGGGCTTAGACTTTCTGGCAACGATCTCGATTGATCGGCTTCTATCGCGCCAAGGTTGCCGCGGGCGGCACCATGCTGGAGTACGCCATCCTCGCGACTCAAACCACTGCGCTCAAGTGGCTGAACCTGGACAACACCCGACCGGCCCGGTCATTGCCGTCTAATGGTAGTGTCGATGGTTGACGTTGGAGCCACAGGCATAGCAACGCCGATAGGCACCTCCCATCCGGGCACGGCCGGCACGCTCGGCGCCGAGCGGCCCACCGCAATGAGAGCAGTCATGGCCCGCACCACGCTGCAACCTGTGCAGCCGGTAAGTGGCCATCCCCATCAGCACCAGGCTTGCGGCCACAAGGCCGACAGGCACCAAGCTGGCCATGGACTTCAGGCCAGCCAGCAGAGGGTTCTGAGGCCAAGCTGACAGCATGGCTACACATAGCGCAGCCAGCACCAGCAGCGACGCAGATAGACCGTACGCTCGCACCACCATCCAGTTTCCTCGTTCCATGATCCCAGCCTATCTCGTGGTTGACTGAGCGATCATCAGCATCAGGCGTCGCACAGCGTGAGATTGGACCGGCATCAGGATCGTCAGTCCAGGTTGACCATCCGCCGGCAGAGAGTGCAAGGCGCACGGAGCTTCCTCGATGCCATGCCAACAAAAGATCGACCCCCATCCGAGGCATCAACCTTAGGAAGTGGCCAGCCGGTGGGCTGCGCCTGTGGGGAATCGCCCTACGGTCTCTGAATGCCCGAATCTCTACCATCAGAGACTCACTCTGGAACAGGAAAGTGCGACTGCATGGGTACACCTTATGAAAACCAGATCCTGGGCGCGTTCGTCTTCGCCCTGGGTGTTGAATGCGGAAAGGCCGGTGTGTTCATGCCGGCCAATTTATTCCAGCAAACCCCGTTGGACGGGACGTTCGGTGACCTCGTGGTCGGCGCGGACTGGTGCCTGGCCTTGGAGTTCAAACGAGAGGAAGGAACCATCGACTCGGAGAAAGAGAAATGGAGCAAGGAAGCGCTGCAGGCCTTTGAGGGCGACACGCTGCTTAAGGTCGCCTCCCGCAGGGCCCACATGCTGTGTTTCAGCCGGCCAACGTCCGATGGAGTTGATCTGTTCGCTATGGTCTACGCATCCGCGTTGGGCTTGGGTAAGTCCAAGGTTGAGATGGAGTGCCATCGTCTTATCCAAGCTCTCGTGCATCTGGTCGGCGACAAATCTCCAGAAGCCAAAAAGAAGATTGGCCTGCCGCCCCGCGAGCTTGAGGCGTACCTGCGCAAACTTGCCTCGTACCGCAGACAAGGCGGAGGTGGAAGGGATGCGACCTGGCTTGCCGTGGCCAAAAGCGGCGATAGCTTCAAGATCCGGACGAGTTCTTCGCTGGAGCAACTTCTGGAACCTCTTCAACAACGTGCCCGATCTCCTTCTGAGCAGCAAGACCACAGCGTCTGGCGTGGACCGACGCTTGGAAGTCGAGACGATGACGAGCACGAACGGTGATACATAGAAAATGATGTCGCGCCCGTTTCTTCCACAGGATGCACTCAATGAGTGCATGGCTGCCATATGGAACAGTCTTATTAGAGTGCTGGGACACGAACACTCGCGATCGTGCGTAGAGCATAGCGACGCAGAACTCCTCGCCGGACAGCGAGCAGAATCAGATGTGCTCTAGTCGCAAGCCGTTGGAGATGATTGGAACCTTCTCGCGGTTCAGTTCGCACGTCAGTTTCCATAGCTGAATCCGAAGCGATGCGGCTCGAAGCTGCTCGATGCGGGTGTTGATTGCGGCACTCTGCGACTCGATTCGGGCGGCCGTTACATCTCCAAGTGACCGTTCTCCAGCGGTCATTCCCGCGACTGCACCACGCTCCATTTCCTGCGTAGCCGCCTCAAGCTTCTGCAGAACGTCAACTCTTTGGAGCCCAGCGACAGCGTTGGACGGGAAGCCCACCGCCACGTTCCCGCGACGTCGACGTTCGTAGCGGGGAGCGCTGGGGCGCGAATAGGTACAAGGCTGCTTGGAAGCCTGACACGTCACACCCAGCAGCCTGCAAGCCACGTAAAGCCAGAGCATGGTTAGTATTTGCTGCGGTATTGCCTGCGGCGCTTATTCTGGGGCACGAGCGCCTGGATCTAAGCTATAATCAATAAGTGACAGGTCTAGGGTGAGTTGCCTGTTGTGGTCTTCGGAATGACACCAGTAGTCGGGGTGTCACGATCATCATTTGGACAGATGCCTGGAGAGTGGCCGTAGACGGGCATCAACTGAATGCTGGCCTCCAAATGGAGGCCGCGATTAAGGCATGATTCTAAAAGGCTAACGCGCTGAGCATGTATATACAGGGGGTTGAATGAAGAATAGTTCGGAAAGCTATTCGGGTGGTGCGGGCTATGTCTACATTCTCCAGGATCCGCTCCACATCAACAAAATCAAGATTGGAAGATCGTTGGACCCAACCCGACGCATCGAGGAGCTTCATGGAACGTCGTCTGCGGCGCGCCTTCAGCTGCGCGCGCTTTGGGTAACTTCGAATGCCGCTTTTCTTGAGAGGTCGATTCAAGGCATGTACGAATTCAATCGAATATCGCCCGATAGGGAGTTCTTCTTGATCGCGGACCCGAGTTGGTTCTCTGTTGGCGTCTTGAATGATCCAGATTCGGTTGATGCGTTCTTGTGGCAAATGACATCCGACATCAACGAGGCCATTTCGACCACGGAGACGGAAGCGCGCTTCGTCCCTCTCGAAGAGTATTTTGAGAGGGTTCATGAGAGGAAAGAGATCTATCCACGGGGCCCTAAGGGGTTCTGACAAGCATCGTGAGGCGAGCAGCTTAAAGGACCAAGGAAAGCTTCTTCCAGCTGCTGATACTCGAGCGGATCAAGCGGAGGATCTACAGCAGTCACGACGAGGCGCAGTTGACCAGCTTTGGCCGGCTTACGAAAAGGCAGCCCGTGACGCCGGGATGGCTTCATAGGCAGCAGGAACTGACCTCGTCTTGGCTGGGTGGTCCCCAAAGGGGGGCGGATGATGACCACCGCATATGCCAAATGCGTCGGCGGGAAGCCCGCGCGAGTGCAACTGCTGGTTGGCTGCCTGGTTTTGCTGGGAGAACCGTTGCAGGGCAGGAGGCACGGCTTTCATCCGGAAGATGTAGTGCAGGCGGGTCGCCTTCAGCCAGAGTGGATGAACAGGTGAAGCGATCGGCAGATTGCAGGAGGCAGGCTGTTGGCCGTGTCGCTTCGCAAAGCACAAGCGTCCGTGCACGGCTTCGGTGCCGTTTGAATCAGCAACTCGGGTCCTGCTCCAATGCCGGACGTACTGGCTGAGTTCTTCTGCACTCCACGACCAAGTCTCTAGATTTCGCGCAATCAGGTTGTTGTCTGTCACATACGGGCAACTCCGCACGGATGTCCGCTCCTGGCCGAAAGCGGACATTGAGAATGGTCCCGTTCTCCCATCCCCGCAGCCAGCGCTGAGGGGGAATGCATCGTTCAGTAGCCCGGCGTTTACCTGGCGTAGAGCGCATCGAGCGGTCACAAGGCAGAATCAACCTGAGTGGCCAGCCCACGCGGACACCGACGTTGCATTCCACGGATGGCGGGATAGAACCCCCAGTTGCCACCGTCGGTGTGGCAGTCATAACCACGATGACTCGCCGACGCATGGGACGCCCCGAGGCAGGTGGACACCTACGCTGCAGATGTCGGCTCGGCCATGCCCTGCAGCAGTAGTTTCATAGCCGTATCGACGAGGCGCTGCAGTTTGCCGGTGCGCGTGCGGACCTGGAGGAAATGCTGGGCAACCTGCTGGACAACGCCGGCAAGTGGGCGCGGCAGCGCGTGTCGATCAGCGCGGCAAGTGGCGAAGGGCAGCTGCGCATTGATGTGCGCGACGACGGCCCCGGCCTGGCCGCCAATGCGCTGGCGCAGGTCACCCAGCGCGGCGTGCGCCTGGATGAGCGCGAAGGCAGCAGCGGGCTAGGCCTGTGGGAGACATCGCCGCCAGCTACGGCGGGAAGCTGGTGATGGAGAACGCCGAGCCGCGGTTGCGCGCGACGCTGTGGTTGCCCGTGATGTGACTCGCCTCTCTCCCCATCTGCTTCGCCCATTAGAAGAGCACGTCATGATGAGGATTGCCCAGCACGCGAATGTTTGGAGTAGTGGTGGTAACCACATTAGCGTACGGGAGACCCGCATAGAAGGCAAAGTCCGGGTGGCCAAAGCTGTTGTTCGAGGCGCAGGAAAAGACGATGTCAACAGAGTTTGCCGTTGACGTCCACCCACTAAGAAGGCTCTGGGTAGCCTTGCAAATGTGTAGCTTGGAGCCATGATGGAAGGCCACCATTCCTCGCAGCACGTACCCCTTTTTACGTTGACCTTCGTAGTGTTTCACTTTTCCAAAGGCGGCATCGCCTGGAAGAAGTACTACCTGTGGCGCTCCTCCGCCTGGATTTTTCTTAACTACCGAGAAGGCTATGCCCGTACGATTGCAATCCTCGTCTTCGGCATTTGCCGGAGGAGCGCTCGCTATCTTTTCCCAGCAAACCTGATCTCCGGACGTCGTGGTGAAGATCCAGGTCTGTCCTACCATTGCCTCCGGTACGCAGTAGATCTTAGGCAATGTTGTTGAGAACATGACCGCTCGAGGCGAAGTGATCTGTCTAGGCACTAGCCATGTCGCGGCCTTTGCAGAGACTCCCATTGGGGCTGAATACCAATGGTCCTCATCCCAGTGCGAAAGCATAACCAGGGAGTCGTTTTTGACAGGGACATGCTGGTCGATCTGATTGCGAAAGATGTTTCCAACTTTTCCGCCGTAGTCAATCTGCAAGAACGGCTCCAGATTCTCATCAAGAATGCTGATGGCGTCCCCTTGGCCGATGTCATGAACCCGAACTCCACCAATGGCAGACACCCCACAAGTCGGATGTAGACCCGATATCGAGTCCAGATCCACTGCTTGAATCCACTCTCTCTTTCGCGCCTTAGGCATGCGAACTACCTTTTCCGATGGGAACGATTGACGAACTGCTTACATAGCTGGACTATCTGGAGGCCTAGCCCGGGCCAGGTCTTCCACCGATATCGGCATCAGCTACATGAGCCAGCGAAAAGATATCCCGAAGGCGACGCAACCAGTACTGCGGAACGGCCCCGAAGATCCCCAATGGCAAGGGCCCCGTGTCGGACTGCTTCCTAGGATCACTAGTATCAGTCAAGAATAGACGAGCATCCGCCAATGTGGGCACACCGCCGCCCAATCCGAGCACCCACCAAGTCCCGACCGGAAGTCTGACGGCCCATGGCGGTCGCGAGCGGATCAGGAGATCAATAACCGGAAGATCAGCCCCACTCAAGTTCTCTTGAAGCTGCAGGAGCCGCACCCTCCTTGCTTCATCGGAGACGAGCCCGGGCTCCAGGTCATCAATCTGATCTGCCGCATCAAAGAACTGCGTACATGGAATTGCAGCGAACCTGATCTGCGTCAGCTTGCCTCCGTCCTCAGTCCGGGCCAGTACTCGACCGTCGCCTCCGTACACGTCTCGACCTGGCTCGATGGAGTTCTTCTCTTCCAAAAAAGCAAAGTACAAGCTTGGTTCGGCCGCCGGCTGTCCGTACTCAGTGTGTACGGCGCCCTTCCAATCTAGCCACCTCAACAGCCTCCACTGCCTGTCTTTACCGGGAACTGGCCACTCCTGCCAACCGGTCAATGCTTCGATCCTGGCTAGGCTGAAGTTCGCTCCCTTACTCCTCTTGTCCAGCAGGCTTAAAGCCACACGATGAAATCGGAAGGCAGTCATTGGGCCCTGCCGAAGCAAATGCTTCACCTGCTTGTTGTAGAAGCGAACAGAATCGCCTCCTTTGGGTAGCGCGGCTGACCAGCTGTCATCGTCCACGCTATCCAGCGCGACTTTCAGCTGCCTAGCCGCCCAGTACCGATCCTCCGGATAGCTTGAAATCAGCATCTCTCGGCGAATGATGTCGCGTATAGCGAGACTAACAAACTCTAAAGCTACCGCGGCATATCTCATGTCCGCTCCCCTGATCGTTCAAATGGGCACCGGAGACTTGGCACCGAAGTAATTCGAGTCAAACGTTGACAGAACTTATCGGAATAATACCTATCTTTGCGCGCACGTCCCAGCAACTGGTGCTGGGTGCCCCGGGCGGCTACGATGATTCGTCTCCACTAGGATCCTACCCATAAACGTAGATCTGACCGAGCTTTCCGCAAAGGAACTTCGTTTCCTGACTTCCAGAGCAGAAGTGCAGCAGACCAAAGTACTGACCCGCCCGAAAGCTCCTGCAATGCGCGCCAAGATCAATAAGTACGTTCGTGACATGGATACACGATCGGAGAACTGTACGGTGCGCCAGGCGAAGCGTCTGCGGGTACGCCATTAGGTCCTGTCATGCAGCCAGAGGGTACCCCCCATCCAGCGCCATCATTCGATCAGGGGGCATATCAGATCAGCTTATGTCCGAAGGACGCCATGCGCCCCAAGCGAACATTGCGCGCAGTGTTCGGCCTTCTGTAAATTGGATGGACTGGCGCCAGGGATAGGGGGATGAAGATGGGAGAGTTTACGAAGCGGGTCCGCAGTGATGCTATCGCCGGGCCGTTGAGGCGCGCATTCACCCCGGACAGATGGAACCGTGCATTCGGTGACCTGCCGGCACCTGATGCCGAGGATCAAGACATTCATGCCGCCGGGCTGGTGTTACATGAAAAGCTAGGGACGATCCGTAGCATCCTTAAGCTCTCTTCGTCAGACGAGATCTCCGCGACGACCAAGCTGCGCGCCTTTCTGGCGCTCGCCAACTACGATTTTTTCGTAACACGCGACAAGACCGGTCTTGCGATGGAGCGGTTCATGACCGAGAGAGCGGCTGTATCGCAGGAGCTTTACGACATGGAGGAAATGGCGGCGGTGAAACTCAGCTTGCCTGGGGGGGCCGCCTGGATGCCCAACGAGGTTGTGGAAGGCATTGTCGATGGCATAGAACTACCTATTAGGGTTGTTATGCAAGCCAAACCCGATCTGGCCGGCAATCCTCGAATGAATCGGATCCAGTGGGACGAAGCTATCCGCGAACTGAACCTGGGCGTCCTTTACCGCTTCGCTGTCGACCTGTGGGATGACTGCCTTTGGAACAGCTACAAGATGATCGACACGGGACCGGTCAAGGTCTTCCTGCCGCGAGAAATCGATGTGCTCCGTGCCTATCGAACAGGTTTGGCGCGCCGAGCATCTCTCTCGATGGGCTTCAACATTCAGGCGACGCAGTTCCAACGCGAAGCGTTCGCTCAAGGTATGAGGCTGAAATTTCGCGATGTCTGCGGCATCGAGCGTCGTGGCAAACGTCAAGTGATCAAGGTCGCCAAACAAGGCGTCTCGACCGGCATCCTAGAGCAACTCAGCATCCTACGCACCCATGCCGCCGAGCCATACTACGGAGAGCTGCTAGAGGAGCGTCTTGAGGCTCTCCACGGATTAACTCTGTCCACGCTCATGGACGCCTGGACCTTCGTTTCGCGCGCCGCGCAAATGCTGGCAAAATCCATCGGCGAGAAGCATACCCAAAATGTTGGGGAAGATCGTGTCCATGCCTGGATGCCCGAGTATGCCCCCACGCTGCAGACTGGGGCTCTGGAGGATGCCTTGGCGATTGCGGCGGGGATCAACAAGGCGGAGGCCCGGAGCATCGTGGATTTCTTCACGTTTCGGGGCATGGCTGGACAGGAGCTCTGGGCGCAGCCACTCGTACCAGTTGGGCCAGACAAGGTGGTGCCTGTCTTTGCAGCGGTCGCATCGCCCAATCTGCGTCGGCTGGTCGATGTATGGATGCGACAAACCGGCGTGGACCTAGCCAGGCGAGGACCTGCGTTCGAAACCCACATCCAAGAGCTTGTCATAGATGCCATTCAGAGCTCGGAGGTGCTGTCACCTGTCGCCGCTTGCATCACTGGCGACTATACGTTCAGGCCCTCGGGCAGCCGCGACGAGCAAATCGATCTGATCTTCTCCATCGGCAACACGGTGTTCGTTGCCGAAGCCAAGTGCATCCTTGAGCCCACCGATGCTAAGGGCCTCGCTATGCACCGCAAGACCGTGCTAGGCGCTGCCGAGCAGGCATTACGCAAGGCTAAAGCGGTTGAAGACAATCGCATACAGTTCATTGAGGATGCGAGTCGGTTCGGAATGAACCTAAGCGAAGACTTCAAGGTTGAGCCCTTGGTCATAGTGAGCACCAGCACCCATGTGGGCATTGCCGCACTGACAGTGCCTGTCATCGACGAGCAAATTCTTGGCCGTTTTTTGGACGGCGAACTAGAGGACATAGCCTATCAGCCGGGCGATCCGGCTTCCTCAAAGCGCTTTAAGACCCGGTTCTACTCAAATGCCGCTGAGGCTGAAGAGCGAGCTCCAGGCTACTTTGCATCTCCACCGCAGATGAAGCGATTCATTGATGGTTTGCGCGCACGTGTCGTACCCCTCTATGCCGCGGACGAAAGAGATTGGGCAGGCCAGGTCGTGACAATGGAATGCGTTGCGGGAGGCGTTCCACTCTCACTTCAAGAGCAGGCGAGGTCGGCAATCAAAGGCGATCCAACCACATCCATCACCCACGAGCGCTATGTCGACGTGCCATAGTCAACGCTACCCACTGTCGCAGAATACTTGAAGCTTCGTTGCCGCAACGTATTGCCGGCTCGTACCGATTAGAAGGAGCCGACGCGCGCCCATATGAACACTGCTTGCGCCATGATAACTACCGCTTGGCGTCGCCCATCCCCGGACGGGGACCAGACCGGCGACTGGTTTCAAGACGAGGCGCTACCCGAAGATGCCTGCGTCTTCTGGCGATCGACCTCGAGCGTCCTGGAAAATGGCTTACGGCCGCTAAGCGACTCGCGGCGGCATTGTACGGAATGACTTTGCCTCGTCCGCACCGGTGTACTGCTCCAGGCGCAACGCAGCTTCGGTCAACGCCAAGCGCGCGAGATAGCCCGCAGCGTTGCGATCACTTTCGAATGCCTCCATGCGATCGTGGCGACTCTCGTTGAGGCTCATGGGATGGATAGCTCACAGGTGCGCGATTCGAGAGTTCCACCGTGCCCACTTCTTGCCTATCCGCGCTAGGGTCAACGGCGTCGTTCGGCGGCGATGACCGCTTCTGGCCGGAAGAGGACGCTGACCAAAACGGTGTAGCGGAAAGCCGCTTAGTGGTTGTCCGACCCTCGGTATCAGTCATCCTTTTGACGTGCGACGTTGCGGGACGTCTGGCGGGACCTCGGCCACCCACAGCCTAACTGGTGTTTCCAGCAACAACGGTATCTCTCGGAACTCAGATCATTGGAGGTGGTGTCAAGTTGTTGCGTCCAGCAAGCGATCTTGTTGACTTCCATTCAAGCTGCTTTCAACATCGTCCGCCGCGCTTCGCATCGCGCGGGACAAACGAACGACTTGAAAGGAAGAAACATGGCAACAGGAATGCGTGCCGCACGCGAACTCACCGCCGAAGAACTACTGCTGGTTTCGGGTGGCAGTCAGACGGACTTCCAAGCGGCCTCCAGCGGCGTTTGGGACGGGGAGATCGATCAAGGAATGGTCGAACACTACTTCGACGAGACTCGCTGGGATGGTGTGGAGAACGTCCAGTTTGACATCAGCGCCGCGGGAATGTTCGCACTCGCTGCAAAAGGCAGCTTCACTTCCGGCGTAACAAGTGAGCTGGATGAAGTTCTTAGCAACATCCCCGATGTGCAGCAGTCGCTGAAGAACTACCTGGACAGCGGACTGTCCATCCAGTTCCGCGAGATGGGCGCGGCCAACGGATATGTTGAGCTGGGTAGCATCTATTTGAATCCGAACATCAAGGGTGATGCCCTGCAGATGGCGAGGACTATCGCCCATGAGTTGGCCCACGTGGAGAATCGGGTAACTTGGGACCACAAGCCAACTAGAGAGGAATACGTCGCCACCTACCTCAAGGAAGAGGGACGTGGAGTTCTCGCAGCGATGAAAGCCAACGACGTCCTAGCAGCAAAGTACCCGGAAGCGGCCGCCTACACTTGGGACTCTCGATTCATTGAGATCAAGAACAAGATTGGATCTGAGTACACAGTCGACCAAGCAATCAAGGCTATGGGCGATATCTACGGCAGCATGAAGCATCCCACCGATCCAAATAAGACCCAAGCTGACTACTTGGCCGAACCGTGGGATGAAACATTCGGGGCAAAGGGCGGTTCAGGAGCCGGAGGTTGGGGAGGCACTGGCGGAGCTGGGGGCGTTCCCTGGACAGGTGGGAGTTGGACCTGGGGAAGCGGTGGCTGGACAATTGGCATAGGCGGCAACGGCAGCGGCGGCACTACCGGTGGTCGCGAAACATGGGAAGAGGAGTGATCTCATCAACGCATTGACACACGGGACTGCCAAGCTTAGGAAAGGCTGACGATCACAGTAGAGGCAACACCGCTCTCCCTGAAAGCCAGCCAGAAGGTCGGGGGGAGGACTCCGCCCGACCTTCCTATCGACTCTCGAACCGAAGCAGATCAGGCTCTCTGGCTTCCAATCTTCTACAGCGTCCGGGCGGACCGAATCCGCAGTTCCAATGCACTCAAGTGCGCGCTTAGAAGGTCATGTAAGAACCTAATGATGTCTGACCAATCATCCGAGTTGGCAGCTCGACGCAGACAGATCTCCAAGCTCGAACCGAGAGAGCCGCTGGCTTCATAGATTGGAAGATAGAAATCTTTACCCTGCCAAAGCAGCGCGTTGAAAAGCACTCTAGCGGTTCGACCATTCCCATCCTGAAGTGGGTGGCAGTTGAGCAGGCCGACATAGAACCAAGTCGCGCGCACGAAGGGCGACCAGCCTCTGTCACGGGCACCTGCAGCCAGCCAGTCAAGCCTCTTGGCAAGTAGTGGGTGCGGCATGTAGCCCCAGCGATTTCCCGCCTCATCGGCCGACGTAACGTTGGGGCCACAGCGCAGCTCTCCATCCACGCCAAGGCGGCTCGCGATGAGCTTGATAGCCGACTGCAGAGCAGCTGGAGCCGAAGTATCCAAAAGTGCCCTGCACTGATCAACCACCTCGCAGAGCACTTCATGCTCGACACGCGAAGTGTGACAGCGCCTGAGACCTTTACGGTGCGTCACATGTTCTGAGAGTGGATGAACGAGCTTAGATTGGTGTGCAGCCCAGAAGTGCAGAATCCCGTGGCAGAGATCATCCGTGCTGTCGACTGACCTCTGTTGCAGAAGTGCCGTTCGATTCACCTCAATCTCGACAATCTCTCGAGCATGGCCAGCGACTCCCGCAACGAACGCGGCGTACGAAACTGGTGAGACCAGGTGGATCGCCATAGATTTCCTTGACTTTCATTCGGCACATGACGAACATTCCTGCCCGACCTTACAGGCCGGCTCAGTTCTAGATCAAGCGAAGGAGATCGGATGTCGAATGGAACTCGCGTGCCCAGCTTTGGCGGGTATACCTTTACCGCCGCGTGCGCTCTCGCATGCTTGCTGGGCATCGTGCTGACTGCGCAGGCACATCAATCCGCTCAACCTGAGCACTCTACGTTCGATGTCGAGGATCTGATTCAGTTCCAGCAACGACCTGATGACGCCAGCATCTTGCGCACGTTCGAGGTGACCGCAAACAGGATCGGCACCACCGGCAACGTGCGGTTCTCTGAACTTGAACCGCGGTCCTACTCCGCCATGGGTCCTGCTGTACTTATCCGCGATCGATTCTCAGGAAGCGTAAGACAGTTGACAGTGACGCAGAAGGCGACCATAGATGATGCACACTGCTTGAAACTGGCTGAGGTCAGTCATGCACTCGGTCTGTTTGTGCAACCGCCCGAACCGACTCCGGTATGGAAGACCGAAGGACAGCGGAAGCACGCTTTTCATGAGAACTCTCAAGTGAGCATCGATGCTATCGGCAGATCTCCTGGAAGCGATTGTCTGGGTAGCGTTGTCTTCAAGTACAAGAACTAGCCGACAGCTGTTGAGGCGAGTCGAGGCGCACGCCCATCACCGCGCATGATGAGTTCCTCTTGAGGAATTCTAGTCATCGCACCTGACCAGGTGGACTTCTCCCAGATAAGCCTCCTTTTGATCAGCGTGCGCATGGGAGCGTGCAGTGCACGCGCCAAATACCTGATCAGGCGTCAGTACGCAACCTCTACGTCTAACAGTATGGATCGCTTTCCCTCAGCGACCCGATAACAGGCGTGTGGCGATGAGCTACGCCAACGCACTTCGTATGGCGCGCCCAGAAGATGGAACGAGCAAGCAGTAATGTCACGGCAACACTTCCAGTATCAAAGTGAGCATTCTGAGTGCGGATTAGCCTGTGTGGCCACATCCGCCTCTCTGATGGGCAGAGAGACAACTCTATCCTCTCTTCGAATTAGGCATCCTTCGTCCTCTCAAGGCACGAATGCGGCGGCGCTGATCTCAGCGTTCACCAGCCTCGGCATCCATGCTCGCGCGATCCGTTGCGAAGTGGAAGACCTCCAGCACATTTCGTTGCCCGCGGTACTGCATTGGAAGCTTTCGCACTTTGTCGTGCTCATTAAGTGCCCACGCGGGCGATTCCACATCTTTGATCCCGCGTCCGGCCATATGAGACTAAGTGGAACGCAGATTTCGGAACATTTTACCGGAGTTGCGCTCGAGCTGACTCGGCTTCCAGGCTTCGTCGCTAGCAGAAGTGATCTTCAGTTTAGCATTCGGCGGTTTGCAACGATCACGGCCGAAGTGAAGCAGTCGCTGGGGCTTGGGGCCGTCTACTCCGTGTTCCTTCAGCTCTTCCTCGTCAGTTCGCCGTTCTTCATCCAGATATCGGTAGACGAGGCAGCAACCCATACAGACACAGACCTACTGGTTCTCCTAGGGCTTGGCTTTGCACTGCTTGCGATCTTCAACTTCATAGCTGAGGTACTTCGTTCACGAGCAATGTCGAGGGCTGCAAGCGCTTTGTCGTGGAATGCAACGCGCCGACTGTTCCGGCATATGATCCTCCTTCCATTGGCATGGTTCGAACGGAGACGCCTTGCCGACGTGTCGTCGCGATTCGACACCATGGATTCTCTCAAGCAGGCATTAACGGGCGGCCTTGTGTCCGCTGTTATGGACGGGATTCTGTCGCTTCTACTTGTGGCGACAATGTTCTTCGTCTCACCGGCACTTGCGCTTGTTGGCAGTTCGGCCGCGGCACTCTACTTGGGCCTTTCTTGGGCTTCATCGCCGGTGCGAAACAAGCTGGGCGGTGAGGCCTTCCAGGCATCACTGCGTGAGAAGACTGCCAGGATTGAGACGATTCGTTCAATCGCATCCATCAAATCCGCCGGCGCCGAGCTGAATCGTGAGGCGGAATGGTCGGCCCGACTTGCAGACGCAACCAACGCGGGGAATCGACTAAGTTTATTGCTAGCATCCTTGTCTGCTAGCCGCACCTTGCTGGACAATCTCGCGACGGCCGGCGCCGTCTACCTGGGCGTTCATTTGCTGCTGGATCAAGCACTGACGGTTGGCGCCCTATTTGCCTTCTTTGCACTCAAGCGCCAACTGTCCGCAAGAATCCATACGTTCGTCCAGCAGATCACCGCCTTCCGCCAGACTGTCCTTCACTCAGATCGATTGGCCGATATTGTTCTAAGTGAGAGCGAGTTGATGGGTCCTGAGGCAATGGATCACCCTTCGCTTGAGGGGCGCATATACGCCCAGAATGTGTACTATCGCTACGGTCAATCGGACGAGTTTTCGGTAAAGGCACTCAATATCGCCGTTCATGCAGGAGACTTCGTACTCCTCAATGGTCCGTCCGGTTGTGGCAAGAGCACCATCATGAAGCTGCTCGCTGGTTTGTATACCCCGCAGCAAGGTGAGATCCGGTATGACGGCACGGCATTGTCTACGCCATTTTCGCGCTCCATAAGGTCGCAGATTGGCGTGGTAATGCAAGGAGACGAGCTGCTTGGAGGGAGCATCGGTGAGAACGTAGCGTTCTTTTCTGAGGATGCCGAGCCAGAGAGTATCTGGCGATGCCTGGCACTGGCTGGGCTCGCCACAGAGGTCAGAGCTATGCCGCTCCAGTTGCAGACGCGCATTGGTGAGATTGGAAGCACATTGTCTGCAGGCCAGCGTCAGCGGCTCCTGATTGCTCGCGCCCTGTACCGCCGCCCCCGCGTTCTTCTTCTTGATGAGGCGACAGCGAACGTTGATCTAGATAAGGAAAGGGAAATTTTCCTCTCGCTGCGATCGATCGGCATCACGATCATTGCCGTTACTCATCGGCCACAGATCGCGAGTCTGGCGACGCTCCTTGCCACATGTGCTGGCGGCTCGATAACAAGCGTGAAGCGTGTGACGCCTGAGCAGATCATTCCAGGCCGGAAAGTGCCGTCCTTGCAGGATCAAATAGCATCTCGAGAAGTGTTCTCCGCTCCATCATAAGATCCACATCAAACTTCATTCCGTCTTCGAGCATGGATGGATCAATCTTTTGATTGCGGGACATCTCGTGATTGGTGGACGACAGGGAGATGGTGATTGCATACATCGCCTCGGATGCATTCAGATCTCTGGGCAAATCAGCAACGGGCGTGGGCGCCTTGGCGACTTCCCGTACTGTTCCCGAGATCGTGCCAAACTTGCGATACGGGAATGCCGAGACCTTCAAACGCGCTTCACCTCCAAGCTTCAGAAATCCGATGGCTGATGATTTCACCCATGCACGCCCAATCGCAGGCTCGTCCGTCGCAGCGATGATCATGAGTGATGCACCTGGTTGGACTGACTCGCCCAAAGATGCAATCCGACTTGATACGCGCCCATCCATTGGAGCCGTCAGTGTCTCGGCGCTACTGGCTCGCAATGAGATCTCCTTCTCATCGAACGCGGCCGTCTCAGCCGTAATCATCGACTCGGATGAAGAGACTTGGTGCTCCAGCTGGCGCCTCGAGCTTTCCGACGTTCCTATCTTGGATAGCAGCTGGCCACGCTCTCGTTTGAGGCCTACCAGTTGCTGCTGCTGATCCAAAAGTTCACCACGAGCGGCGCGGAACTGCAGTTCCGAGACGATCTTCTCCTTGGTTAGCTGCTCCATGGCGTCAACCGTCCGCTGCTTATCCGCGATCTGCATCTCTTTCAGAGCGACAAGCTCATTGAGGAATTCAACTTGCTCGCGGTTCTCTGCCGACTCAAGCTCTACCTCAAAGATCTTCTGCCTAATGACTTCTGCCGTGTCTCCCAGTGAGTCCACGCGCGATTGCATCTGCCTACGAGCAGCTTCGAGGCTACGATTCCCGATACTTATGCCGTCAACTGTCCGGTCATAGGAAAGGCTCAGCAGACTCTGCCCCTTCCGAACTGCCTCATTCGGCTTGACGTGTATTGCCGAAACCACGCCCTGTCGGGTCGCAGTTACGCGCTTTGTTCCCATCTCGGTAGATATCTCCCCCTGGGCGCGTTCTTTCCTTGGAAAGCGTGCTGTAGCTGCGACAGCAACGACTGCCGCGGCCAGCAGGAGAAAGAACAAGGCGGTAGAGCGCCAGCCAAAGCCCAGGCGGTCGAGCGGAGCGTTCTGGCGGCGCAGATCATCCAGCCGGACAGCCTCGCGAAAGAGCGCGGAAGATTGCTTTGCGGAGCGGCCAACGTCCATGTGGGAATTTTCGTTCGGAAGCCGAAAATTATGGCATCTGGCTGCGCCATCAGTCATCAGGCGTCTGCCCCGAACAGCCTCTGATAGCCCCGTGCGCACATCTGATCAACGTCGATGGAGAGACGATTGAACTGCATAGGTTCGAAAGGAGCCGCGACCTGTTCTATGTGTGCTGTTCCGACGCGTAGCACATGATGGCCGAGAGCCGATCTTGACTGAGATCTGCGGCCACTGAGATTACAAACACCACAGGCCTATTTGGCACGATCCCCACGCTGTGAACTTGGGAGTGGACGTCCAGACACATTGCAGTTCATGCACGTGCTGCAACCCCGCGCTTGAGCATGAATTCTTGTCGCCTGCGTTGCGCAGTGTACGTGAGATTCATGGATCAATGACGTACACGAATTCAGCGACACAAATTTCGAATATGTGATGAATGTTTGTCATGGGCGACAACAATTTGGGACGTGCGTACTTCCCCCCGTCGATCAGCTGTTGGTGCGCTACAAGTTCCACCAGGATCTGGCGGCCGGGCGCTTGCTTGCCCAGCTGATGCAGCGCGCACCACCGCCCTGGTCGTGCGCGCCGCTGGTGCCGGTGCCGCTGCATGGGCGGCGCCTGCGCCAGCGCGGCTACAACCAGGCCGCCGAACTGTGCCGGTTGCTGCCGATGCCCGTCTGGCAGGGGCTGTACCGGCGGCGGCATACCGCACCGCAGTCCGAACGCACGGCCGAACAGCGCAGGGAGAATCTGTTCGATGCGTTTGCTGTTCGTGGTCCGGTGCCCTCGCGGCTGACCGTGGTCGATGACGTGATGACCACCGGCAGCACGGTGATGGAGGTCGCCGAGACGCTGCGCCTGGTCGGCGCTGGGGAGGTGCGCGTGTGGGTCTGTGCGCGGGCGCCGTGATCGCCCTCTTCATCCACAGGGTCTAGGATGAGGCCGGTTCCGGATCGGAGGAGTGGCCATGAATTCCCCCTTGTCTCCCTTGTTATCGGCGGTTGGGCGCAGCTGGTGGATCCTGCTGTTGTACGGGCTCGTCGCACTGGGTTTCGGCATCGTTGCCATCGGCTGGCCGCTGTCCGCAGCGATGGCACTGGCCTGGACGCTGGGCGTGATGGCCATCATCGAGGGCGTCATCAGTCTGTTCGCATTGATCAATGGCGGCAGCGGCGCGTCCCGCGGCTGGCTGGCGCTGTACGCCCTCGCCTCGCTGGGCTTCGGTATCCTGGCGGTGATCAATCCGCTGGCCACCGCCAGCGTGCTGGTGCTGTTCCTGGCGGCGTGGCTGCTGGTGGCCGGCATCTATCGCATCGTGTTCGCGATCCGCGTGCGCAAGCAGATCCAGGGCGAATGGTTGCTGATCCTCAGCGGCGTGCTGGCCGTGGTGCTGGGCCTGTTGTTTGCGGCCAACCCGTATGCCGGCGTGGCGGTCACCACGCTGTGGATCGGTATCGGCAGCCTGCTGTACGGCCTGCTGCAGGTGCTGGTGGCATTCAAGCTGCGGAAGCTGAAGTGAGAACGGCGCTTCCGCTGTTGCTGGGCGTGGCCTTGACCCTGGCCGGCTGCATGCCGGGCGCCACGCCCGCAGTGCAGACAGTCGAGCGCCATGCACCGCGCCCCGGTGTGGATGTGCGCCTGAGCGCGGTCGATGCGGATGGCAAGGGCACGCAAGCGCAGTGGCAGGGCGAGACCCTGGCGCTGCGCGAGCCGCCGATTGCCGGCAGCGCCGATATCGCCGATGTGCGCTACGTGCTGGACGAGGGCCAGCAGCCCGGCCTGCAGATCCGCTATCGACCCGAAGCGCACCAGCGCATCCACGATGGCACGGCAGCACTGGTGGGCCAGCGAGCAGCGATCAGTGTGGATGGCCGCGTGCTGATGGTGGCGACGGTGAAAGGCCCGTTCGGTGAATCGATGATGCTGAGCGGGCTGCCGAGCATTGCCGAGGCACAGGCGTTGGCGAAGCACATCACCGGTCAGTGACGGGCGCGCCAACACCACCGCGTTACGCGCGAGGTCGACCAAGGTCGACCGCTACCGGGCGAACCGTGCCTCGATTTCTTCCAGTGACTTGCCCTTGGTCTCCGGCAGCCAGAACGCGGCTACCAGGAAGAACACGAAGGTGCAGGCTGCCCAGAACACGAACATGCTGGCGTAGCCGTAGTGGCCCACCGTGGGCAGGAAGATGGCGGCGATGGTGGTGGATACAAACTGGTTGATCAGCAGTGCGATGCTCATGCCATTGGAACGGATGCGGTTCGGCATCAGTTCCGACAGTGCCAGCCACACGCATACGCCGGGGCCGACCGCGAAGAACGCGACGAATACCAGGATGCAGGCGGCCACCGCCCAGCCATGTGCAGGCGGCGGCACCGGGCCGATGCGGGCCTGTTCGATGCGCAATGGCGCCTGGCCGGCACTGGCCGGGTCGGCGAACGGGTTCAGATGCAGTTTGCGGAAGAACGCACCAATCACGCTGTCGGGCTGCACGGTGCCAGCGCGCTCGATGCGCAGCTCGCGATCGGCCAGGTTGTCGCTGCGCAGGGCGCGCACATTGGTGAAATCACCGTAGGCGTAGGACACGGTCAGCTGCATCGGCCGGCCCTGGCTGTCGGTGCCATTGCTCAGGCGCTGCCACTGCGCATCATCCAGCACCAGCTGCAGGCCGTCGCCGCTGACCGCCGCCTGCAGCTGCGGCTGCACATCGGCGCGACCGCGTTCGGCCTGGAAGAACAGCGTGGCCGCCGCCAGCAGGGCGACGCAGATACCGCCGCTGCCCAGCATCAGCAGGAATTTGCGGCCCTTGCGGTCGACCAGCAGCAACGCGACCACGGTCATCACCGCGTTGAGCAGCTTGATCGCCACGTCGGCGCCGTTGGCCACTGAACCGGACAGGCCGGCCTGGTTGAGGATGTTCACCGCGTAGGCCAGCACCGAATTGATGCCGGTGGCCTGGGTGCAGGCCAGCACCACGCAGGCGAGCAGGAACGGCACCACATAGCGGCGGCTGAGCAGCGGATCGCGCTTGCCTTCGCTGCTGCTCGATTCCGGCGCTTGGATCTGGGCCAGCGTGGGCTCGACATCTGCGGCGGGCAGGACGCGCTGGAGGCTGCGGCGGGCTTCATCGATGCGACCGCGGCGCACCAGCCAGCGTGGTGATTCGGACAGCCAGAAGATGCCGGCACAGAACAGCAGGCCCGGCGCCAGGCAGGTCCAGAAGATGGTGCGCCAGGCGTGGTCCTTCACCGTGAACAGTTCCTGCGCCTGCTGCGCGACCGGCAGCGAACGCACGGCTTCGGCGGCGGCATCCACGGCGTGGGCGTGGTACAGGCCGATCAGGGCTGCCAGCACCAGGCCAACGGTCAGCAGCAGCTGGAACATCGCCGCGCCGCGCCCGCGTCGCTCGGGGCTGAGCACTTCAGCCAGGTACAGCGGAATCACGACGCCGATCAAACCGCCACTGATGCCCTGCAGCAGGCGTCCCAGCAGCAGCGGCGTGTAGCCGGAGGCCAGTGCCATGATCGGAATCGAGGCGGTGAACAGCAGGCCGGCCAGCAGCATCGCACCGCGGCGGCCGATCAGGTCGGCAACCATGCCGGCGAACAGCGAGGACAGCACGCTGCCCAGCAGCACCGCCGCCACCACGAAGCCGAGCTGCTGGCTGCTGAGCTGCCAGGCGTGGCTGGCAGTTGCTTCAAGATAGGGCAGGGCGCCGGCGATGATGCCGATGTCGACGCCGTACAGCAGGCCACCCAGGCCGCCGATGAAGAGCAGGTAGCGTACGGGCCAGCGCGGAGCGGTGGAAGCGGGTACGGCAGGTGCGGCGGCTGCGGTCATCGGCGTATTCCTGGAATAACGGGGATGGTGCGTGGCTGATGCAAGGCGCTTGCGCGCTTCATGTAGAGCCGAGCCATGCTCGGCTTGCCGCGCGAAGCGCGGCGCGGACGTCGTCGATGTCGGTGCGAAAAGCAGCCGAGCATGGCTCGGCTCTACAGACGTGCGTCGCCTAGTGCAGGTCGATCACGCGGCCACCGACCACGACCTGCTGCAGGCGCAGTTCGGCGTCCAGCACCACCAGGTCGGCGCGGGCGTCGGGCGCGATGCGGCCGCGATCGCCCAGGCCCAGGTAGTCGGCCGGGAAGGTGGAAACGCGTTGCGAGGCATCGGCCAGCTCCAGGCCCACCTGCACCAGGTTGCGCAGCGCCTGGTCCATGGTCAGTGCACTTCCTGCCAGTGAACCGGTCGCCAGGCGCACGCAGCCGCCGCACTTGTGCACGCGTTGCTCGCCCAGCGCGTATTCGCCATCGGGCATGCCGGTGGCGGCGGTGGCGTCGGTCACCGCGTACAGGCGCGGGATCGCGCGCGCGGCCAGGCGGATCACGCCGGGATGGATGTGCTGCAGGTCGGGAATGATCTCGGCGTACTGCGCATGTGCCAGTGCCGCCGTCGCAATGCCCGGGCGATAGTGATCGACGCCGGTCATGCCGTTGAACAGATGGGTGAAGCCGGAGGCGCCGGCCTGCAGCGCAGCAACACCTTCTTCGTAGGTACCGGCGCTGTGACCGAGCTGCACGCGGATGCCCATTGTCGAAAGCGCGGGAATCAGCGCGGTGTGCTCGCCGATCTCCGGCGCCAGCGTCATCACCCGGATCGGTGCCAGCGCGTGCAGCTGCTGCACCAGCGCCAGTGTTGCTTCGATGGTGCGGTTGGGCTGCGCACCCAGCCGCTGCGGGCTGATGAACGGCCCCTCCAGATGCACGCCGGCAATACAGGCGGCCTCGGCGTCGGGTGCCGCCATGGTCGCGGCCACGCCCTGCAGCGCGTGCTCGATCTCATCCAGGCCAGCGGTCATGGTGGTCGCCAGCAGCGTGGTGGTACCGAAGCGCAGGTGCGTACGGGCGATGGTGCGTGCCACGTCGCCGCCCTGCATCAGGTCCACGCCGGCGGCGCCATGCACATGCAGGTCGATGAAGCCGGGCAGGATCACCGGCAGCTGCAGATCGCCGGCGCCGCTGTGGTCGTCCACCTGCAGCTGGCGCACGTCCGAATCGAAGTGGACCTGGCCACGCCGCCAGCCCAGCGGGGTGAGGATGCGGCCATGCAGGGAGCGGGTGTCGGTCATGCGGCGGGCTCGGCGATGATCACTTCAATGCCCAGCCGCTGCAGTCCCTCGCGGGAGGCGTCGTCGATGCCGGCATCGGTGATGATGGTGTGGATCTGATCCAGCAGAGCGATGCGGTGCAGGCTGACGCGCCCGAACTTGGAGGCGTCGGTCAGCACCACGATGCGGCGTGCACGCTCGACCATGCGATGGTTGAGGCGGGCTTCGGCTTCGTCATGGGTGGTCAGGCCGAACTGCAGGTCCAGGCCGTCCACGCCCAGGAACAGCGTGTCGAAGCTGTAGGAGTTGAGGCTGGCTTCGGCCTGGCTGCCCTGCAGCGACAACGACTGCTGGCGCAGCAGGCCACCAGTCAGCAGCACGTTGATGCCCGGCGCGTTGGCCAGTTCCCAGGCGATGTTCAGCCCGTTGGTCATCACCGTCACGTCGCGCTGCGTGCGCAGGTGGCGGGCCAGGGTCATCGTGGTCGAGCCGGAGTCGATGATGATGTTGTCGCCGGGCCGCACCAGGCGCGCGGCACACGCACCGATCGATTCCTTCAGCGGCAGGTTCAGTGCGTCCTTTTCGTGGATGTCCTGTTCCTGCGGCGGCGTGCGCACCAGCGTGGCGCCACCGTGGGTACGGTTGGCCAGGCCCTGCGATTCGAAGTGGGTCAGGTCGGCACGGATGGTCACCGCCGACACGCCGAAGCGCTCGACCAGATCGGCCACCTGCACCGCGCCGTGCTCGATCAGCAGCTGCAGGATCTGTTGTCGGCGGGAGCGGGTGTTGCGCATGGCCATTCTCGGTGTCGCGGGGAAAGGTAGAGATTAGCCGTTCGCAGCAGCGGCAGCAGCCGAGCCTGCGTTCTGCGTGCGGGTTCCGGCCTGGTTGGCGCTGCACGCACGGGCGTACTCGCCCAGGCACAGGCCGATACGGTGCTGCACCAGTGCGGTGGGGGTGTTGGCGAGGGTGCCCTCGCGCACGGCACGGTACTGCTCCGGCAGGTACTGGCTGAGCAGTACCAGCGGCGGCGCGTGCCGTTCCAGGTTGGCGAACAGGGTCTGCACCGCCTGCACCAGCGCGGGCTCGCCCCAGTAGTAGCGGCAGCGGTCGCTGAAGGAATAGCTGCGCAGCAGGCGCAGCGCTGCCTCATCGCCCTGGTAGTAGGACTGCCAGTACTTCGGCTGCGCCACCATCACTTCATCCAGCACCTGCGGCAGGCGCGAGCACTGCGCCGCCGGCAATAGTTCGGCCTCGATCGCGGCCAGCGCGAACAGCGCTTCGCGGTAGGCGAAGGTCGCCGCCGGGCCGACCTTGAGGATGGCGAAGTGGTCGCGCACCAACGCGTGCAGGCCGCTTTCGCGCTGGTAATCGGTGGAATGCGCTTCGAACACGATGCGTGGCTGCTGTTCGAGGAAGTCAGCCAGCGCGCTGGCAGCGGCCGCGTCGTACTCGTGCACGCTGCTGTGGTCGAAGTCCACGCCCGGCTGCACGACCATCGCGATCACGCGCTGCCACGCGTCGCGCAGCAGCGGCGTGTCGAACGCCTGCTGGTGGATGGCCAGGGTCTGCGCGGCGGCGGCCGGCGTGGTCACCTGCAGGCCCTCGGCCAGCGAGGCTTCGCCACCGGGAATCGGCACCTCGGTACCGATCACGTAGACCGGCGGCGGCAGGCCATGATCCGCAGCGGTGCGCTCAGCGATTTCAGCCAGCTCGGCCGAACGCGCTGCGACGATGGCGTCCGGCAGCGGCACCGGGTCATCGGCGCAGGACATGCTGCAATCGAGGTGGATCTTGTGGAAACCGGCGGCGACGTAGGCTTCGATCAGCACGCGCGCGTGGGTCATCGCTTCGGCAGCCGGGCGCTTCTGCCAGGCATTCGGGCCGAGGTGGTCGCCACCCAGGATCAGCCGCTCGCGCGGGAAACCTTCCTCATCGGCCAGCGTGCTGACGTAATCGCGGTACTGCGGCGGAGTCATCCCGGTGTAGCCGCCGAACTGGTCGACCTGGTTGGAGGTGGCCTCGACCAGCAGCACGGTGCCGTGCGCCAGCGCCACGTGCATGGCCGCACGCAGCACCTGCTCGTTGCTGCAGCAGACGCTGTACAGGCCGACGTTGGCACCGGCGCGGTGGGAGGCAAGCAGGGTCTGCAACGGGGACATGGTCAGGCTCCGGTCAATCAGGAAAACGAGGGTTGGCAGGCGAGCAGGGCGGCACCACGGGCGCCACCGGCATCGCCGAAGCGCGGCGGCACGATCGGCGGAACCTGCACGCCGTTGAACAGATGCGCCGAGACGGCGGTTGGCAGCTGCTGGTACAGCGGTGCGTACTGCGACAGGCCGCCGCCCAGCACGATCACGTGCGGGTCCAGCGCCAGCACCAGCGCGGCCAGGCTGTGGCCAAGCAGATCGCGGTGGATGTCGAGCGCCTGGCGCGCACGCGCGTCGCCGGCCTCGGCCAGGGCGATCACCGCGCTGGCATCCACCGCACTTCCACCCAGATGGCGCTCGATCATCGCCAGCCCGCTGCCGGACACGTAGCGCTCCACGCAGCCCTGCAGGCCGCAGGCGCAGTCGATCAGTGGCAGGCCATGGCGCTGCAGCAGGTGGCCGGGCACGCTCCAGTGGCCCCATTCGCCGGCCAGGCCGTTGAAGCCGGACAGCAGGCGACCCTGCAGGCAGAAGCCGCCGCCGGCGCCGGTGCCGAGGATGGCGCCGAACATGCTGGGATAGCCGTCGGCGGCACCGCCGTGTGCTTCCGACAGGGCAAAGCACTGCAGATCGTTGCCGAAGTGCAGCGGGCGCTGCAGGCGTGCCTGCAGGTCGGCGGCCACGCTATGGCCGGTCAATGCCGGCACATTCGCGCTCAGCTGGCGGCCGCTGCGGTGATCGCGCACGCCGGGCAGGGCGATGCCGATGGCCGCATCACTGCGACCCAGCGCGGCATCGGCCTCGGCGACCAGGGTCACCACCGCCTGCAGGAAACCGTCGTAGTCGCCCTGCGGCGTGCTGACCCGACGGCGCCAGGTGACCTGCATCGCCGCATCGCACGCCACCAGCTCGATCTTGGTGCCGCCGATGTCGATGCCGTAGCAGGCGTGGGCGATCAGCTCAGCCATGGTGGATGGTGACGCCCTTGACGACGCGGTTGACGGTGCCGTCCGGGAACGGGTTGTCCGGGGTCAGGCCGAGTGCGGCCGAGCGCTGCAATGCGAACAGCTGCGCGAAGCCCAGCCACACCGGCGCCAGCCAGGGGTCGTCGAATGCAGTGTGAAGCGGCGGCACCACAAGGGTGTACTCGTCATCGGCGCCGATATCCGAGTGCGGGCCGATCGCCAGCACCTGGCCGGCCACGCCGTCGCGGCGCAGTTCTTCCAGCAGGTCCTGTTCGTAGCGGCGCGCCAGTGGCTGCACGCTGCGCAGCACCACCACCAGCGTATTGCCGTCCAGCGTCGACTTCGGGCCGTGGCGGAAGCCCAGCGGCGTGTTGGCCAGTGCCAGCACGCGGCCGGCGGTCAGCTCCAGCACCTTCAGTGCACACTCGCGGGCCAGCGCTTCCAGCGGCCCGCTGCCAAGATAGATCACGCGGTTGAACGGGCCCTGCGCAAGCGTTGCCACCGGTGCATCCCACTGCGCTTGGCCTTCACGGGCCAGCGCGGCGACCTGCTTCAGGCGTGCCACGCGGGCATCCCACGACGAGCGGTCGAACACAGTCAGCGCAGCCAGCAGCATGCAGGTCAGGCTGCTGGTCATCGCGAACGCGCGGTCGCAGCTGGCCGAGGGCATCAGCAGGGTGCAGGTATCTGCGCGGCCGGCGCCGCGGCGGGCGAGTTCGCCATCGGCGTTGCAGGTGATGTCGAGGAAGCGTGCGTCATCCACATCGGCGCGCACGCGGTCCACCGCAGCCACGCTTTCCGGGCTGGAACCACTGCGGCCAAACGACACCAGCAGGGTCGGGCGGTCGCGCTGCAGGTACAGCGCCGGGTGGGTCAGCAGGCTGGTGGTGTGCACCACGCGCACCTCGGCCGGCCACTGTGCATTGATCGCGTCGGCCACCATTTCAGCGATGAAGCCGGAGCTGCCGGCGCCGGTGAACAGCACGCGCTGGTTCGGGTCATTGAGGCTGTCGCCGAGGAAGGCCTGCAGGCGGTCGCGGGCACGCGACAGGTCCTGGGCGAGGGATTCCCACAGGGCAGGCTGCTGGGCGATTTCGGTAGCGGTATCGGCTCCGCCCAGGCGCTGCCAGGCGGACACATCGGAAAGCAGGGTGACGTCCATTCGGAGGTTCCAGTTGGGCCAGCGCACCATCTGCGTTTTCTTTCGAAATGTCAAATAGCGAAAGCAAAAAGAAAGAAAATGTGACTACGGCTTCGCTCTGACCAGAGCACGTCGGAAAACGCAAGAATCCGCCGGATGCCGTATCGCACAATGCTTAACAGGCGGCTGCAAGCGCTTACACAAAGTATTGCGACGCAACAACTTTCGTTTCAATGGAATATATCTTCCTTTTTCCTTTCAATTTGTTGACATCTTTCGAATCGCTGCCCTAGAGTCGGCCCAATCGCTTTCGAAACGCCCGGTGAACGGGTTGGGAGTCCGCGTGGAAAACTGCGTTCGTCGCTCGCCGCTGATGCTGGCCCTGTTGCCGGCATTGATGCTGGCGTCCATGCCGGCCCGGGCCGAGCCGGTCGGCAACCTGCGTTCGGTCAGCGCCAGCGACAGCCGCGATGGCGTGCGCGGCTGGGACCTGCAGACCGACAAGGGCGCGCGCATCCGTATCGAACTGCCGGCCACCGACATCATCCGCGTGCAGGCCGGCCGCAACGGCAAGCTGACCGGCGCCGGCGACAAGGCCGCGCCGATCGTGCTGCCGCAGCCCAAGACGAACGTGCAGGCGCAGCTGGAAGAAGACGCGCAGGAAATCCGCGTGCGTACCGATGCGCTGGTGCTGCATGTGCAGCGGCAGCCGCTGCGCATGCGCCTGGAACGTCTGGACAACGGCCAGCCCACCGCGCTGTGGCAGGAACTGCAGCCGCTGGACCTGGATGCCGCGCAGAGCGTGCAGGTGCTGTCCTCGCAGGCTGACGAAGGCTATTTCGGTGGCGGCCAGCAGAACGGCCGTTACCAGTTCAAGGGCCGCGAGCTGGACGTGTCCTACTCCGGCGGCTGGGAAGAGGGCGACCGTCCCAGCCCGGCACCCATGCTGCTGAGCAGCCGGGGCTGGGGCATGCTGCGCAATACCTGGAGCGATGGCAGCTACGACCTGCGCCAGCCCGACCAGGCCACGCTGCTGCACCGCGAAGACCGTTTCGACGCGTACTACTTCGTCGGCGCCGACCTGCCCAAGCTGATCGAGCGCTACACCCAGCTGACCGGCCGCCCGAACATGGTGGCGCGCTGGGCGCTGTCCTATGGCGATGCCGATTGCTACAACGACGGTGACAATGCCAAGAAGCCCGGCACCGTGCCCGAAGTCTGGAGTGACGGCCCGACCGGCACCACGCCGGATGTGATCGACTCGGTGGCCAAGCAGTACCGCGAGCACGACATGCCCGGTGGCTGGATCCTGCCCAACGATGGTTACGGCTGCGGTTACAAGCAGCTGCCGGAAACGGTGAAGGGGCTCGCCGGCTACGGTTTCCGCACCGGCCTGTGGACCGAGAACGGTGTCGACAAGATCGCCTGGGAAGTGGGCAAGGCCGGCAGCCGCGTGCAGAAGCTGGACGTGGCCTGGACCGGCAAGGGCTACCAGTTCGCGATGGACGCCAACCGCCAGGCGTTCAACGGCATCCTCGACAATTCCGATTCGCGCCCGTTCCTGTGGACGGTGATGGGCTGGGCCGGCATCCAGCGCTACGCTGTGGCCTGGACCGGCGACCAGAGCAGCAGCTGGGACTACATCCGCTGGCACGTGCCGACCCTGGTCGGTTCGGGCCTGTCCGGCATGGCCTATGCCAGCGGTGATGTGGATGCGATCTTCGGCGGCAGCGCCGAGACCTTCACCCGCGACCTGCAGTGGAAGGCGTTCACCCCGGTGCTGATGGGCATGAGCGGCTGGTCGTCGAACGCACGCAAGCACCCGTGGTGGTACGACGAGCCCTATCGCAGCATCAACCGCGATTACCTGAAGTTGAAGATGCGCCTGACCCCGTACATGTACGGGCTGGTGCACGAGGCCGCGCAGACCGGCGCGCCGCCAGTGCGTGGCCTGATGTGGGACAACCCGCGCGACCCGCACGCGCAGGATGAAACCTACAAGTACCAGTTCCTGCTCGGCCGCGACCTGCTGGTGGCGCCGGTGTACCGCAGCCAGGCCGCCAGTCGTGGCTGGCGTCGCGACATCCACCTGCCGGCCGGAGGCTGGATCGACTACTGGGATGGCCGCCGCGTGCAGGCCGGCGCCGACGGCCGCCAGCTCGACCGCCAGGTGGACCTGGCCACGCTGCCGGTATTCGTGCGTGCCGGTGCGATCCTGCCGATGTACCCGTCGATGCTGTTCGACGGCGAGAAACCGCTTGATGAAGTGACGTTCGACCTGTACCCGCAGGGCGACTCGCAGTACACGCTGTACGAAGACGACGGCAACACCCGCCGCTACCAGCAGGGCGAGTCGAGCACGCAGCGGATCCGCGTGCAGGCGCCGGCGCAGGGCAGTGGCCCGGTGCAGGTGCAGATCGACGCGGTGCAGGGCAGTTACAACGGTCAGCTGGCGCAGCGCCGCTACGGCCTGCGTGTGCTCAGCCGCCAGGCACCGCGTGCGGTGCAGGCCGGTGGCCGCGTGCTGCCGGCGCTGGCTGATGCCGCTGCGTTCAACGCTGCGGCTGAAGGCTGGTACTTCGATGCTGCCGAGCGTCGCGGCACCCTGCGTGTGCGGACCGCCAGCCAGGACATCCGCCAGCCGCTGCAGCTGCAGCTGGACTTCGCGGTCGCCGCCGCCGCTGCCGACGATGCCTATCCGGCGGCACCGGTGCTCGGCCGCGAACTGCCGGCCGACAGCCTGCTGGTGGTCAACCGCCCGGCCGAAGAACCCGGCCACGCGCTGGAAAATGCCTTCGACGATGATCCCAACACCTGGTTCCGCAGCGTGCGCAACCAGGCCGTGCGCACCGGTGCGCATGAGTGGGTGATCGGGTTCGGTGAGCGGAAGATGATCGATGGCATCGACATCGCGCCGCGCAACGACAAGAACTGGAAGCACGGCCAGGTGCGTGACTACGAGGTGTACCTGGGCGACAGCAATGGCGAGTGGGGTGAGCCGATCGCACGTGGCCGCCTGCAGTTGAAGGAGGGCGTGCAGCGCATCGACTTCCCGGCCCATGCCGGCCGCCTGCTGCGCTTCCGCGTGCTGAGTGTGCAGAACCCCGAAGGCGACGGCGCCAGCAGCACCGACCCGATGGTCACCGCCGCGCAGGGCAGCGCCCGTGCCTTCGATGCGCTGCAGCCGCGCGACGTCGGCCCGATCGCATTGTCCACCTTCCACATCCTCGAACACCAGGAACCGGAGCGACCGGCCCGGCAGCGCTATCTCTCCGAGCTGCCGGTGCCGGCCGCGCTGGCCAGCCAGGTGCGCGCCGACCAGCCGTTCCGTGGCGATGCCGGCATGCGCATGAACGGCCTGCAGTTCCGCCGTGGCCTGGGCGTCGGCGCCAACAGCCGCATTGACCTGCGCCTGCAGGGCGGCTGGCACCTGCTGCGCGCCGACCTCGGCATTGACGACGCGTGCCGCAGCGCCGGCGGCCTGCAGTTCCAGGTCTGGGGTGACAACCGCCTGCTGTACGACAGCGGCCTGGTGAAGGCACCCGGCGTGGTCAAGCCGGAGCTGGACATCCGTGGCCTTTCCACCCTGAGCCTGCGCACGCTGGGTGCGCAGGGCAGCCAACCCGCCCAGGTCTGCGCCAACTGGGCCAACGCCGTGCTGATCGGCCAGGAGGGCGACTCCGCCAGCATCGTCGCCCCATGACCCCCTCGTAACACCGCTCCTCCCCCCGCCCATTCCGACTACGGCCCTCATGGCCGTGGCCCGGGAGCGTTTTGCCCGCCGAACGCCCACGCGCTCACTTATTGCGCTGCACCCCTGCCAGGAGAGAACCCCGATGTTGCCCGCACGCCACCACCGCCCCCCCTGTCGTTCGATCGCTCCGCTGTCGCTGGCCATCGCCGGCGTGCTGCTGTCGGTCGCCGTTCCTGCCTTCGCCCAGGAGAGCAAGGACAAGGCCACCGACCTGGCCCGCATCGAGGTCACCGGCTCGAACATCCGCCGCACCGACGTTGAAACCGCCTCGCCGGTGCAGGTGATCAGCAAGCAGGACATCCAGAACATGGGTGCGCGCACGCTGCTGCAGGTGCTGGACAACCTGCCGGCCGCCCGCCCGGCGCAGCAGGACGCGCGCTCGCTGTTCACCGGCTCCGACGGTGCCTCGCAGGCCAACCTGCGTGGCCTCGGCGCGCAGGGCACGCTGGTGCTGCTGAACGGTCGTCGCCTGTCGTACTACGGTGCACCGGCCGGCTTCCAGACCCAGTTCGTCAACATCGATGCGATTCCGGCTGCGGCCATCGAGCGCATGGAAGTGCTGACCGACGGCGCCTCGGCGGTGTACGGCACCGACGCGGTGGCCGGCGTGATCAACGTGATCACCAAGCGCAACTTCCAGGGTGCCGAGGTCAGCTTCACCAACGACACCTCTTCGCGCATCGACTCCTACGGCGAACGCCAGGCCAGCATCACCGCCGGCTTCGGTGACCTGGCCGAGAACCGCTTCAACATCTACGGCGCGGTGAACATGTACCGCCGCGACGCGATCCCGCTGAGCGATTTCTACGACAAGCGGCCCGACCAGTACTACGTCAACAATCCGAACTACCTCAACAACCTGCGCCTGGGCGTGGGCAGCAAGCCGGGTGAATTCAATCCGGGTACTTACTTCGCCTTCGATCCGGTCACCGGCCGCCGTGTGCAGGAAGCTGCGCCGGGTTGCAGGAACGTGCTGACCAGTGAAGCGGCCGGTCCGCGTTGCGTCTGGGAAACCTGGATGAACAACGAGATCGACGCCGGTGCCAAGTCCGAGCGCAACACCGCCTACCTCAACGGCACCTTCCTGGTCGGCGACAGCACCGAGATCTTCGCCGAGGCGACCTACACCGACATCGACCTGCGCGCCAACGGCGGTACGCCGCGCACCTACGGCACCACCACCGGCAACCCGACCAGCTGGTTCTCGCGCAATACCGGCAACACCGTCAACCAGTTCCTGTACCCGTTCCTGGGCCCGAACAACGAGTACAACCACGCCAGCCCGCAGATGAAGGCGATGATGGGCGGTGTGGTCGGCCTGAACTACCTGCTGCAGGATGCCGGCCCGAACTATTTCGGCCAGCGCAATACCGACAAGAGCTACCGCGTGCTGGCCGGTGCGCGTGGCAATCGGGGCGACTGGAACTGGGAAACCGCGTTCGCCAGCGCCGGCACCCACTCCACCACCTACCAGACGATCAACGTCAACACCAAGGGCTTCGAGAAGGCCTTCGGCCCGTACACGATCGATCCGGGCACCGGCCGCGTGATCATCTCCGACCATCCGGCGTACAAGTTCGGCGAGATCAGCGAAGCCAACGCCGCACTGATCCGTGAAGCGTTCCCGACCTTTGACATCCAGTCGTGGACTCGCCTGCACACCCTCGACGGCAAGATCGAAGGCCCGCTGTTCCAGCTGCCGGCCGGTGAGATGCGTGCGGCATTCGGCTTCAACGCCAGCCGCGAAACCTTCTACACGCCGGGTAACGCCGATGCAGCCAACGGCCTGATCACACAGCAGGGCGGCTCGTGGTTCGACGGTAAGCGCAACACCTACGCGCTGTTCGCCGAAACCGTGGCACCGATCACCGACAAGCTGGAGCTGGATGCTGCGGTGCGCGTGGACAAGTACCCGAACTTCAGCGCCAACGTGGCGCCGAAGATCGGCTTCAAGTACCAGGCGTTCGACCAGCTGATGCTGCGCGGTACCTATTCCACCGGCTTCCGCGCACCCAGCCTGGCCGAGTCCGGCAATGGTGGTGTATTCGCGCAGCTGGGTGGCTTCCGCGACGAGCTGCGCTGCAACGAGACCAACGCCATCGCCAACCTGTTGCTGAAGTCGCAGCGGCCGGGTGATGTCGACCTGGGCAAGAACATGCTGAACGTCGACTGCAGCCGCACCGTGGCCCGCATGACCCAGCCGAACAAGGACCTGAAGCCGGAGAAGGCGAAGATCGCCACCCTCGGCTTCGTGTACGAGCCGGCGAGCTGGCTGTCGGTGTCGGCCGACTACTGGTTCATCTACCGCAACAACGAAATCGTCGCGCCGGACTATCGCCGCATGGAAGACATCATCTCGATGTCGCGCTCGCCGATCACCGACAGTGACCGTGCCAACCTGGCCCAGCTGGCGGCGATGTGTGCCGATCCGGCCAGTGGCGTGAGCTGCCCGTCGGTGCTGCCGGGCTACTCGGCCGGCAACGTGGCCAGCGTGGTGGGCCAGTACAAGAACCGTGGCAAGACGCTGATCGACGGTTTCGACATCGATGCGCGCAGCCGCTTCTCGCTGGGTGACTGGGGCAACCTGAACATCGGCCTGGCCGCCACCATTGCCAACCGCAACCGCTTCTACATGGATGCGGAGAATGGCTGGTACTACGGCGACGTAGTGGGCTACTACAACAACCCGCGCCTGCGTGCCACGCTCAATGCCGACTGGACCTACAAGCAGGTCACCACCAGCATGTTCGTCAACTACGTGGGCGGCACCAAGTGGGCCACCGACCAGGTCGATGAAGTGAGCAACAACAAGGAAACCTGCACCGGCGGCTACCTGGCCCTGCAGAAGAGCAAGTGTGATGGTGCGCCGTCGTGGTGGACCGCCAACATGAGCGTCACCTGGCGCCCGGATGATGCCTGGAACCTGAGCTTCACCGTCAAGAACCTGTTCAATCGGCTGCCGTTCTACGATCCGAACAGCTTCCTGGGTGACTCCAGTGACTACGCAACCATCTTCGGCCGTGGTTACAGTGTGACCATCGGCTACCGTTTCAAGTAATTCCGTTTGCGTGACCTGGCGTGCCGGCTGCGGCCGGCACGCTGCCAAGAGGAGAGATGTTTGCCATGAAGCGTAGGGAATTCATCGCGGCCAGTGCCGCTGTCGCCGCCAGCAGCCTGCTGCCGCAGACCCCGGCCTGGGCGCGTGGCCGAAAGGTGCGCCTGGCCATGATCGGTACCGGCATGCGTGGCCTGGTGCTGCTGAAGGAGCTGGTGCGCCGCGACGACGTCGAGGTGGTCGCGCTGTGCGACATCGAACCGATCATGCTCGGCCGTGCCATGGACATGGTGGCCAAGGCCGGCAAGCCGGCTCCGAAGACCTACGGCCAGGACCGCGATACCAATGCCTGGAAGCGCCTGCTGGAACAGAAGGGCATCGATGGCGTGATCATCGCCACGCCGTGGGAATACCACGCGCCGATGGCGATTGCCGCGATGCAGGCCGGCGTGGCCGTGGGCTGCGAAGTGGTGGCCGGCATCACCCTGCAGGACCACTGGGATGTACTGAAGACCCAGCTGAGCACGGGCACCCCGTACATGCTGCTGGAGAACGTCTGCTACCGCCGCGACGTGATGGCCGCGCTGCAGATGGTGCGCCAGGGCCTGTTTGGCGAACTGGTGCACCTGCAGGCCGGTTACCAGCACGACCTGCGCGGCGTGAAGTTCAATTCCGGCGACCCGAACCAGCCCTACGACAGTGGCGTGGAATTCGGTCCCAAGGGCTGGAGCGAAGCACGCTGGCGCACCGAGCATTCGGTGCAGCGCAATGGCGAACTGTACCCCAGCCACGGCATTGGCCCGTGCGCGATGTACACCGGCATCAACCGTGGCAACCGCTTCACCCACATCAATGCATTCGCGACCAAGGCCCGCGGCCTGCACGAATACACCGTGGCCAAGAGTGGCGGCACCACCCACCCCAGCACCAAGGTCAAGTTCAAGCTGGGCGACATCGTCACCACCACGCTGGCCTGCGAGAACGGCGAGACCATCCTGCTGCAGCACGACACTTCGCTGCCGCGCCCGTACTCGATGGGCTTCCGCGTGCAGGGCACCAAGGGCCTGTGGATGGATGTGAACCACTCGATCCACATCGAAGGCCGCAGCCCGCCGCACCAGTGGGAAGAGTTCAAGAAGTACCAGGACGAGTACGAGCACCCGCTGTGGAAGCAGAATGCCGATACCGCCGCCAGTGCCGGCCACGGTGGCATGGACTGGTTCGTCATCCATGCGTTTGTTGAAGCGCTGAAGGCCAAGGCGCCGATGCCGATCGACATCTACGACGCAGTGACCTGGAGCGCGATCACCCCGCTGAGCGAGCAGTCGATCGCCAACAGCTTCCAGACGCTGGAGTTCCCGGACTTCACTGCGGGTGCGTGGAAGCAGCGCAAGCCGATCTTTGCGTTTGACGGCAGGTACTGACCCGTACTTATAGAGTCGAGCTATGCTCGACTGGCGTGAAGGCAACGCCGGGCACTGCCTGGCGTTGCTGCCCTGCAATGGCAAGCCGTTACCGCGACACCTTGATCTGCGTCAGCCGTCCCCCGGACGCCCTGGCATGCGGTACGCGGAACATTGCACCCGGTTGCACGAGTTCGGCCTGCTGCATCATCTTTGGCCACCACTCCAGAAGACGTGCTGCGCGCTCGTAGTGGTTGAACGTGCTCCAACCTTTGGCCAGCACGAATACAGTCAGGCCGAGGCGTGCGATGGCCTCGCGCTCTGCAGGCCTGCGATGATGATGATCCTGGGTAACGTGCACGCGGATGCCACGCTGGGTGGCCGCTTCGAAGAGTTCGAGGTCGGTCGTGCCGGGCTTCACGAACTCCCTTACGTGGCAGACTTCGTGCTGGTACGTTCCTGCAATGGCGTCGATGGCCCGAGCCAGCGCGGGCGGAAGATTCTCATCGATCTGCGCCTTCAAGGCGCGGCTCGATTCTCGAACTGCAGTGCTTTCTTCACCGCAGTCAGAGGCAGGTCATACAGCTTGGCCACGCGACGCTCGTCGCCACCTTCGGCGCGCAGCGCCTCAACAATGGCGATGGTAGGAACGCCCGATTCGGAAAGGATGGGCTGACCAAAACTGCGCTGGGGATCAAACACCACCGCGCGGGAGCCCTTCAGTGGAAACCATCGTTCGGCACGATCATCGATGCCCAGTTCGATGCCGTCACGCAGTGAAGGTGCGATGACCTTGCGCATCACGTCCTGGCGCTTCACCACATCCACCAAGGCGGCATCGCCGCTGTCGCCCACGAGCTCCATGAAAATGCGGCGCCCATCGGTCTTGAAGCTGGTGCTGGTGAAGGGGTACTCCTTACCGAGCCGCTCGTTCAGCTCTACGATGGTTCGCCGTACCAGGTTGAGTGGCACGCCACATGCGACGAATGTGCGGACGAAGCGCAGCTCGATCAGATCGCGAAAGCCAATGCCATCGATCTCTGAATCGGCCCATTGCGACTTCCACAGGGGAGGGTGGGCTTCCGGATTCCCGTGCTTCCGGCCCTGGTAGCCCTTCAGCCACCGGCGCAGTTCCGATGAGCTGCCACCAATGAAGCGCGCGGCATCGGCGTAGGAATAGAGACCGACGCCGAGGCTGTCCCGTGCTGGCAAGGCGATACCCATGGCAGTGAGTCTACTCAATCCGAATGGAGCTGGAGTACAGAGCCACATTCTGCGCCCCGCAGGACTCATGAAATGAGAACGGGGACGTGCGTGGGCGAATCTGCCCGGTGATTGGCAGGCCGATGCCGACAAGGAAATGGCGCGCCCGGAGGGATTCGAACCCCCGACCAATGGCTTCGGAAGCCACTACTCTATCCGGCTGAGCTACGGGCGCGTTGTAGAACCGCCGCGCCGTCGGCCAGTGCCGGGGCGGGCATCGCAGCGCCATGAGGCGGTGCGGGACCGGCATTCTATCCAGTTTCGCCGAACAAATCTCCCCCCACGGGCAAAGCTCTGCCGGAGGCGCCGGAGTATCCTATCGCCATGGCTGATACCCCCCTCACTTCGCCGCAGTCGCCGGCGACGCCGCGTTGGCGGCATTACTGGAGTCTGATGCGCGCTGATCGCCCGATCGGCACGCTGCTGCTGCTGTGGCCCACCTGGTGGGCGTTGTGGCTGGCCGCGGGCGGCCTGCCGCCGTTGTGGACGCTGTTCGTGTTCACCGCCGGCGTGTGGCTGACCCGCTCGGCCGGTTGCGTCATCAACGACTACGCCGACCGCTGGCTCGACCCGCATGTGGAGCGGACCAAGGCGCGTCCGCTGGCCACCGGTGCGATCAGCGGCCGCGCCGCGCTGGCGCTGTTCGCCGTGCTGATGCTGGTGGCGTTCGGCCTGGTGCTGACCCTGAACGGCCTGACCATCGGCCTGAGCTTCATCGGCGTGTTCCTGGCCGCCAGCTACCCGTACCTGAAGCGCTACACCCACCTGCCGCAGGTCTACCTGGGCATGTCGTTCGGCTGGGGCATCCCGATGGCGTTTGCCGCCGTGCAGGGCGAAGTGCCGATGCTGGGCTGGCTGCTGTATGCCGGCAACATCCTGTGGTCCACCGCCTACGACACCTGGTACGCCATGGTCGACCGCGAGGACGACCTGAAGATGGGCTCGCACTCCACCGCGATCCTGTTCGGCGACCTCGATCTGGTGATCCAGGGCGTGCTGTACGCGCTGTTCCTGGCCACCATGGCGCTGGTTGGCGTGCGCGGCGGGCTGGGCGGTTACTACCTGGCTGGCGTGGCCGTGGCCACGGTGCTGGTGGTCTACGAGTTCTGGATCTGCCGCACCCGCGAGCGCGGTCCGTGCTTCAAGGCGTTCCTGCACAACAACTGGGTGGGCGCCGCGCTGTTTGCCGGCATCGCCGTGGACCTGGCGCTGCGTTGAGACGCGCAGCCGAGCGTAGGCTCGGCTCTACAGCTGACAGTGCTTCTGTAGCGCCCGAGCCCATGCTCGGGCGGCGGCGCACAGCGCCGGGCCTTCCGCCACCTACGACCAATAGGTGGCAGACAGCCCGCACCCTACCGCCCAGAATCGGGCCATCGAACCTGGGAGGGTAGGCGATGGCCTCGACGGCAGCAGTACAGGACGGCTGGATGGCGCGCGCAGCGCTGCGCTCGGCCGCCTGGGCGGAAAAGTGGTTCCCCGACGCGTATGTGTTCGCGGTGCTGGGCGTGGTCATCGTCGCGCTGGCCGCGATGAGCTTCGGCTCGACCCCGCAGGCCACCGCCAGCGCCTTCGGTGACGGCTTCTGGAGCCTGATTCCCTTCACCATGCAGATGGCCTTCGTGGTCATCGGCGGCTACGCCGTGGCGACCGCGCCGATCGTTGCACGCTTCATCGATTTCCTGGCCCGGGTGCCGCGCACCGGCCGTGGCGCGGTGGTGTACGTGGGCCTGGTCAGCATGCTCGCCTCGCTGCTCAGCTGGGGTTTCTCGCTGGTGTTCGGTGGCCTGCTGGTGCGCGCGCTGGCACGCCGTACCGAGCTGCGCATGGACTATCGCGCGGCCGGTGCTTCGGCCTACCTGGGTCTGGGCGCGGTGTGGGCAATGGGCCTGAGTTCGTCGGCCGCACAGCTGCAGGCCAACCCGGCCAGCATGCCGCCAGGGCTGGTCGAAATCACTGGCGTGCTGCCGTTCACCGAAACCATCTTCCTGTGGCAGTCGATCGCGCTGACTGCGGTGCTGATCCTGGTTTCGCTGCTGATCGCCTGGTTGACCGCACCGGCCGCCGGCAGCGCTCGCACCGCCGAAGACTTCCCCGGTGCCGCGCAGGCCGAACCGGAGCCACTTCAGCAGCGCACGCGCCCGGGCGAGTGGCTGGAATACAGCCCGCTGCTGACCGTGCTGCTCTCGCTGCTGGCGTTCGGTTGGCTGTTCAACGAGTTCGCCAACAAGCCGGTGGTCACCGCCATCGCCAACCTCAACACCTACAACTTCCTGTTCATTTCGCTGGGCCTGCTGTTGCACTGGCGCCCGCGCAGCTTCCTCAACGCGGTAGCCAAGGCGGTGCCCAGCACCACTGGCGTGCTGATCCAGTTCCCGCTGTACGGCGGCATCGCAATGATCCTTACCCACGCCGCCGGCGGTGATGGACAGACGCTGGCGCACCGGCTGTCGAGCCTGTTCGTGCACGTGGCCAGCACTGATTCGTTCGCGCTGGTGATGGGCGTCTATTCGGCCGTGCTGGGCTTCTTCGTGCCGTCCGGTGGTGGCAAGTGGATCATCGAGGCACCGTATGTGATGCAGGCCGCCAACGAACTGAAGGCGCACCTGGGCTGGGCGGTGCAGGTCTACAACGCCGCCGAAGCACTGCCGAACCTGATCAATCCGTTCTGGATGCTGCCGCTGCTGGGCGTGCTGGGCCTGAAGGCACGCGACATCGTGGGCTTCACCTTCATCCAGTTGCTGGTGCACATTCCGCTGGTGCTGGGCCTGTTGTGGTTGCTGGGCATGACCCTGGCCTATGTGCCGCCGGTGATGCCCTGAATGCAGGGCGGGCTTCCCTTCGCGCCCCGGTAAGCCAGCCACCTTCAGCGCGTGTTTCCGTCAGCGAATGCCATGAATGCGCGCCGTGCTGACCACGGCATGAGCACATGCCGAACCCGCATGAATCCTTCAGGCGCTTGTGCCGCAAGGGTCTGCGCGGGTTCATTCACAGCCGTACACACGAATGTAGCCGGCCACCCACGCGTGATTAACCAATGGCTGCAGACGATGGCCCCGTCCACCGCATTTCGCGCGTGGCTTTCGGAGAACGGACATGGCACAGCAGAACCAGAACCCGAACCAGAAGCAGCCGGGTCAGCAGAACCAGCAGGATCAGCAGCAGGGTCGTCGTGACCAGCAGCAGCAACAGCAGCAGGACCAGCAGCGCAAAGAGCGCAACCAGCAGCAGGGCGGCCATGACGAAGAAGAATGACCTCGCCGCACACGCGGTGTGACCGGTGAAGCCCCGCCTCGTGCGGGGCTTCGCTTATTCCAGCACGCCGACACGCTGCAGCACCGGCGCCGCCGACATGTCGTTGGGATTGGTGCCAGGCTGGTCCTGCGGCACGTCCATGCCCATCCCACGATACAGGTCGACCCAGTGCTGGGCGATCTCTCCAGTCTGCGGGTTGCGGAAATTCATCGGCTGCAATGCGAACACATGGTGCGCGCGGAAGGCGCGTTCGATGAAGTCCGAGCAGTAGTAGCTGTCCTCGTTCAATACATACGACGTGTTGTACGGCTTGCCCAGCATCGTGCGCGCGGTGGCGACGGCGTCCTTGATCGCGTCCCGCTGCGGCGCGCGCAGGCGATAGACCACGACCTGCCGCTGCTTGGCACGCGTGTCCTGGCGAAACTCGACCAGCGATTGCCGGCGCGATCCCTTCTCGTCCGCGTGCAGCACCTCCCAGCCCTCCGGCGCCGAGGCCACCAGGGCTACGTGATCGAAGCTGGTCGAACCCTGCTTGCCGGTGGCATCGTCGATGGCCGCGCTCAGGCCGCTGCGGCCGGCGGTGACAAACAGCAGGTCGCCTTCGTGGACATCGACGGCCCTCGCCACGCCCGGCCACAGGGCGGGCAGCAGCAGGCCGATCAGGAGCAGGAGGCGATGCATGGACAGTCTCGGACAGGCGGAGTGCCGGAATTGTAGGGTGCGCGCTAGCATGGAGCGACCGGACTGGATTCAGGATGAGCCCATGCATCGATACCCCTCTCCCGTCATGCTGATGCTTGCCTGCAGCATGGTAGTCGCGGCCTGCAAGCCCGCGCCGCAGGCCATGCCCATCGATCCCGCACCCGCTGAGCCTGTGCCGGCCACTACGCCTGCGGTGATCACGCTGGCCCCGGCACCCGCGCGCAGCGAATGCCCTTACCCGGAATTCGACGCCTTCCTGAAGCACTTCGGCAATGAGATCACGCTGCAGGAAAAGGCCACCGCCGACCCGCTGCTGGACAGCTATATCGATGCCGAGGCCGAGCCGGAACCACGCAAGGTGGAAAGCCGGCTGGCGTTGGCCGACGTCGAGTGGCCGGTGATGCCGGATCCTGCCGCACTGGCTGGGCAGGGCCGCGAGCTGCAGGTCAACGCGCTGGCCGATGGGCAGCGCCAGGTGCAGATCCGCACCCCGGACAGCAGCGACCAGCAGACCTATACCTTCGCGCAGACACCTTGCTGGACCTTGGTCAAGCGTGAGGATGAGTCGATCTGAGACCCGATCCGGCACAGGCAGGATGGGGGAGCGGCTGCTACGCTCGAGGTCTGAACCAGGCAGGGAGAGGCCGATGCAGATTCGCAGGATGCGTACCACCACCGCCATTGCCACACTGCTGGCGATGGTGCCTTTCACCAGTCTGCATGCGCAGTCGCTGCACGCCGACGATCGCGCCTACTTCGCCAGCGCCACGGCCGAACAGACCGCGCGTGATGCGTTGGGCAGGCAGCTGGAGGCCCTGCAGCATGCTGCGGGCATCGCACCCGCGGAACGTTTCCAGCAGGCCGAAACCATGGAGGCGCGGTGCCTGCGTCACCACAGCTACCTGCACCTGCAGGCTGCCCGCAATGCGCGCGATCATCGACCGGCACATGCGCTGGACCAGGTGATGGGGCTGTGCAGCCGCATTGCCCGCACCGGTCGCGCCGCGCTGCGCGAGGCGCCTGCGGACGCGGCCTGGGCCGCACCGTATGCCTTCCTGCGCACGCGCGCATTGAAGGAGGCCGCCGCCCCAGCCAATGCCACGCTGGATGAAGCGGTGGATGCATTGGCTGATCCGGCGCTGGACAGTTTCGCGCGCCTGCGCGGGCAGATCCTGCGCACGGCCGAGTACCCGCAGGTCGAGCGCGATGGGCGGCATTGGGATGCGGGGCGTGACAGGCAGGCGCTGGCCCGGCATCCAGATCGCGTTGTGCGCGAGGCGGGATGGAAGGGGTACTGGCAGGGCCTGCAATCGCGCCGCGAGCCGATGGCCTCGGTGCTGCTGGGCCTGGTGCAGGTGAACGATGCGACCGCGCGTCTGCAGGGGCAGGGCTCCGCGCCGGCGCGGGGCTATCAGCACATGGGCCTGGATGCAGCGACGGTGGACGCCACGTTGCGGGCGATCGAACAGCATGCAGGGGATCGCCGCGCCTACCAGGACATGCTGCTGCGCCACGCGGTGCACTCCGGCATCGATGCACCGCAGATCTGGGATACCACGGTACCCGACGCCGGGTACACGCCGCCGGTGCTGACACTGGCGCAGCTGCGCGACAACGCCGCAGAAGCGATGCAGGGGCTCGGGCCGGCGTACGTCGCCGAACTGCGTGCGCTGCTTGATCCGGCCAACCACCGCATGGACCTGGCCACCGAACGTGGTGAGCGCAGCCAGGATGCATTCCCGTTGAACGCACCCGGCGCGCCGGCGATGCTGTTCGTTGGTGTGCGCAGCGGTGATCTGGAAAGCGATGTCGAGATCGCCCATGAAGCCGGCCATGCCCTGCACGGCGAGTGGATGCAGCGTGGCCATGCCTCGCCGTTGCAGCGCAATGGCAGCCCATGGCTGACCGAGGCGTTCGCCATCTACAACGAGCTGCGTTTCCGCGACCAGCTGTACCAGCAGGCACAGGACCCGCGTGCAAAGGCCTACTACCTGAAGTCGCTGCTGGACGACCTGGTGCTGCAGCTGTTCACTTCATCGGAGGAGGCGCAGCTGGAGCAGTCGATCTATCGGGGCGTGGCCGACAACACGCTGGGTACCGCCGATGACCTCGATGTACTGACCGACCAGGTGCTGGCGCGCTTCGGCCAGCAACCGGAGCGCTACCCGCAGCTGCGCAACAGCTGGATCGGCAAGCGCCTGATGTATGACGACCCGAACTATCTGGTGAACTACCTGTATGCGGGACTGCTGGCGGTGCAGCTCTACGTGCAGGACCAGCGCGACCCGGAGAGTTTCCGCCAGCGCTATCTCGCTGTGCTTGGCGAAGGCTTTGATCGCGCGCCGAACGAGCAGGTGGCGCAGCTGCTGGGGCACGCACCGGACTGGCCGGCCATGGTGGAGGCCGATCTGCAGGTGTTCAACCAAGCGGTTGCGCAGTTGCAGGCGCTGCATGTGCAGATCGAGGCAGGGCAGGGCACATGAGGATGCCGCGCAGGGCGACGCGCACCTGGGCCACGGCATGGCTGCTGGTACTGCTGTGCCTGTTGCCGGGGATGGCGATGGCCGCAGCCGCAGTACCGGCACTGGATGATCCAGTGGTGGACACCGCCAACGCACTGTCGGCGGATACCCGCGACACACTGCGCACGCAGGCACTTCAGTTGCAGGCGCGCACCGGCTCGCAGCTGCAGGTGCTGGTGGTCGACCATGTTGGCGACGAGGGCATCGAGGCATACGCACAGCAGGTGTTCGACCAGTGGCAGCTGGGCCGCAAAGACGTTGACGATGGCGTTCTGCTGCTTGTGGCCGTGCAGGATCGCCGTGTACGCATCCAGACCGGTTACGGCCTGGAGGGCGCGATTCCCGATGCCTATGCCGCCCGCATCATCGACAAGGCGATCGTGCCGCGTTTCCGCGATGGCGACCTTGACCAGGGCCTGCTGGATGGAACGAAGATCGTGGTCGCGCTGATCGATGGCGAGGACCTGCCGGCATGGGGAGAGCCATCGATGCGCAACGTGCTGCCGGCCGATTGGCGCAGCGCGGACTCGGTGGTTGCACTGACGCTGCTGGCCGGCTTCCTTGCGGGTCTGTGGCGCTCACCGCCCTCGCGGCCGGCGCCCAGGACGCTGGACGACTTCGCATGCAGGCGTCGCGAGCGCCGGCGTGGGGCGCCGCGCGAGGTCACCACGTCGCAGGCGCGCCCGAAGCCATTGCCGGCCTGGGCCCGCCCGCTGCTGGTGACGGCTTTGGTGGCCGCGGGCCTGCTGGCGGCGGCCATGTGGGCGCCACGCCAGGCACTGGCAGCGATCTGCATCGTCTTGGCGTTGTGCGTACCGGTGGCGAGCCTGCTCGGCTGGTGCTGGCGCCGCAGCCGAGGCCTGCGCGTCGTGTTGCTGGGCATGCTCGGGGTCAGTGCGGGTTTCTGCGTGGTGATGCTGCTGCGTGGACAGTTGCCGCCCAGCCTCGCCCTGCACACGCTGCTGGACCTGGCCGTGGGCATTGCCGCGATGCTGGTGTTCTTCCTCGTACAGGCCTGCCGTGCGCGCTGGCACAAGGACCGCAGCAGCTTCGGGGTGCGGTTCGCAGTGCTCTTGCTGCTGACCGCGGGCTACGCGATCGTCGCACTGCTGGCCATTGATCGGGCCGATCCGGTTGCACGCCTTGCAGCCACGATCGGATGGGGTGCCGGCACGCTCGTGCTGTACTTCGCTTGGGTCTTCACCATGCTGCCAGGTGAGAAGGCACGCGGCGGCCGCAGTTCATCCGGTGGCCACCGCAGCGCATCCAGCACCTCGTCGTCGAGTTCATCTTCGAGCAGTTCCAGCAGCTGGTCCGGGGGCGGTGGCCGCAGCGGGGGAGGCGGTGCATCGGGCAGCTGGTAGTTCAGGCTGCCTGTACGCGCCAGCCGAGTGCAGCGTCCTCCACGACACCCGGGCCGGCTACCTCGCCGACCCGCACCTGCAGTCCCTGCGCATTGGGGAGGTCCTTCTGCTCCGGGAACCAGCGGCGATCGGCCGCCACCACGATCAGCAGGCCTTCGTCGTCGCCCATCGGCGCGAACTGCGCCGAAGGCGGGCTGATCGGTTGCAGGCCGAACCGCAGGCTGGACTGTTCGCGCACGGCATCGACATCGTGACTGGGCAGGCCGACCTCGCTCAGGCAGGTCAGTTCGCTGCCGTGGAAGGCGCCCTGATGCAGACTGGCCGGCAAACGGCGGCGGCCGATCAGTTCCAGGATCAGGCCATCAGGGCCAGTGAAGTACACGGACTGGGACTGCCAGCTGCTCTCCAGCGCGAAGTAGTCCAGTCCCGCCGGATTACGTTGCAGCGGCGTCCGCTCACGCAACCAGGTCATCGCCTCGCTGAAGCGGTTGTCCGGTACGTTGAAGGCCAGGTGCACGCCCCCGACCGGATGATCACCCGCCGGCTGCAGTTCGATCGTGCTCCAGCCGATGTGCACATGATTGCCGACCACGCGCTGCTGCAGCACATCGTGGAAGTAGCTGGCCACGGCACCGACGTCGGAGACCGGCAGGGTGAGGTGCAAAAGGCGCATGAACGTTCCTCCGTGGACGCGACCACTGTAGCTCCGGGCCGTGCCTGGCGGCCACTAGCGCAACGCGTCTGCGAAGAACCGCACCGCTTCATCCACCGCTTCCTGGTGGGTTTTCGCCCTGGGGACCAACGTGTTGCACAGCCCGGGCAGCCTCTGCCCGCCGACAGCGGTACAGGCCGCCAGGAAGTCGTAGTGACCCACGTCCGGCAGGCGTTGCAGCGTTGCGCGCGGAATCTGTGCCTGTGCGGCCTCACCATTGGTCTCCGGTGGCGCGACAGCGTCTGCGGTCCCCAATATGATCGACACCGGCTGCCGCAACGCGGACAGCTGCGCGGGCGCGAACGCCTGCACGATGGCGGGTGCCAGCAGGAACACGGCACGCACGCCGGGAATCGTGCGCTGTGCGTCGGCCTCGGCGATCCAGGGGGCAAGCGCGGGTGAAGCCGCAGCGGCCCGGCGTGCCTGCATCGTGTGCGTGGCCGCCTCCTGTTGCGGTTGGCAGACGCCGTCATCCGGGTGTGCGGTGCAAAAGGCCAGCAGTCGCTGCAGGCTGGGCCGTGCACCGGCGGCCAGCAGCGCGGTGTAGCCACCGGCCGAGAAGCCGACCACGCCCAGCCGTTCAGGATCGACATGCGGGCCCAGGATCGGATCGGCCTGCACGGCGGCCAGCGCAGCGCGCAGGTCATCCGCGCGCAGCCAGCTCAGCATGCTGCCGGCCAGCGTCATCTCGTCGGCACCGTTGTTGCCGGGATGATCCACCGCGATCACCAGATAGCCGTCCCGCGCCAGCGCCGTGCCCAACCAGCCCATCATGCGTGCGCTGCCGCCGTTACCGTGCGACAGCAGCAGCGTCGGCAGGCGAGCCCCCGCGACGCGAGCATCCATCGCTGCGCGTCCGACCTCGAACAGCGGCGCGTCGGGCGGGCCGATGGTCAGGGCGGTTTCCCGGCTGCCGGCCACCGCTGGGTACCAGACCGTGTAGCGCAGCCCATCGTGGTGCTGCGCATCGCGTACAGCTGCGCTGGCCACGGTGGTGGCGCCGTGGCGCTCGCCGGCCGCCTGCGTCTCGCTGCCCTCGGCGATGGCAGTGGAGACCATGAGGATCATTCCCAGCACAGCGGCCATCATGCGCATCTTCAATTCCTTGTCAGTTGGGGTGCTCGTCGACTGGCAGCCAGATCTCCACGCCGCCGTTGCCGGTGTGCTCATCAAAGCGGCTGTCGTAGCGTTCCAGGTCCGGTGCCTCGGCCAGGCTCAGGCCGGATCCTGGCAGGTAATGGTCCAGCAGCCAGAACCAGGTCGAGCGGATGGCCGAGATGTGCCCGCCGTGCCAGGCCACAAGATAGCGGCGCGCCGGCACGTCCATCCGTTGCCAGTGCGCCGGCACGGTCGGCAGCGCGTTGGCGGGCAGTGCGGCAATGTAATCGAAGCCGCCATCGTCATCACTGTTGCAGCACACGCCGAAGCTGATCGGCGCCGGCGTCGGCCATTCCCGATTGAGCTGCGCCCACTGCCCGGGTATCGCGCCGCCACTATCGCGGGTATGCCGCATGCCGATGCCCACTACCTGGAATGCGGGCGTGTCGAGCAGTCGTGGCGCTTCACCGCAGGGCGCCGGCGCATCGTCCACGCGGATCGCCTGTACCAGCGCCAGGCCATCGGTGCCCTGTTCGCGTACCCGCTCGGGTGTCTGCCCGAACTGCTCGCTGAAGGCACGGGTGAACGCGGCATGGGTGGAATAACCGGCCCCCAGCGCGACCTGCAGGATGTCACCGGCGCCGTTGGCCAGCCGCTGCGCAGCAGCGGTCAGGCGCCGTCCCCGCAGATAGCGCACCACCGAGGTGCCAGTGCGGGCCTGGAACAGGCGTGACAGATGGAACGGCGACAGCCCCGCTGCGGCGGCGATATCGGCCAGCGCCAATGGCTGGTCCGCATGGGTTTCGATGTACCACAACGCCTTGCCTGCCGCGCTCATCCTGCCGTTCCCGAATCCGATGCCAGGCACAGTAGCGGATCGGCAGGCGCGGCGTTTAGCAGTTCTTGCGCTGCCGGGGCTTCGCGTCTGCCCGCGTACCGGCAACAATGCGTGCTTCATGGACGTATTGGGGGGGCAGGGAGATGCGATCAACGACGTGGGATGCCAGGCCGGTGGAACCGATCCGATGATGGACTTGGTGGTTACACAGTGGCTGTTGCCCTGGCTGTTGACCCTCGCATTGCTACTGCTGATGTGGCGCTGCGCGCCGTACTGGAAGGGCAATGCCTGGGTATACCGCGCCGGCTTCGCGCTCCTGGCCGGGCTGCTGACACCGACGTTGATGCTGGCCGGTCACGGCGTTCTGCCGGTTCCGACCGTCGGAGGAGTGGTTACGGTGTTGCTGCGGTTGGAGTGGATCGGCGATCTGGACTTCAACCTCCTGGCGGTCGGCACCGACAACATCTGGTTCCTGTTCACACCGTTCCAGATGGTGTCCATTGGCATGCTGTTCTTTCCACTGCGGACGGCACGGCCGGCTCGTCTTGGCTTCGGCGGCAAGACCACGGACTAGCCCCCACGCCGCGAGGCGCCAATGCTCATCCACGCATGGCGTGGATCTACTACTCCGGCCTGGGTCGGCACATGCGGGACCTGCCAGTAGATCCACGCCATGCGTGGATGCCTTTCGCATTGATGCGCGACCCCGCATCAAGCTGTCGCACTGACGTCATGGCTCCTTCACAGATCGCGCCGAGACTGCGCGGCTTGTCCAGCCCTGTTGTTTCCGAACAGGTGCTGGCCCTGTCGCGTCCTCCCGGAGCCCTGCCGTGCATCGTTCGAAGCTTTCGCGTTCCATCCTCCTTGCCCTTTCCATGGCCAGCGCAGGAGGCGCGATCGCAGCGGAGGCCGATGCGGTCGATGCCAGCAGTGGCAGCCGCGCCGTGCCCACCCAGCTCGATGCGATGCTGGTCACCGGCACCCGGGCCTCCAACCGCACCCAGTTCGAAACGCTGGCGCCGGTGGATGTGTTCACCAAGGAAGACATCACGTCCGTTGAATCCACCGACCTGAAGGACGTGCTGGCGCAGCTGGTGCCGTCGTTCGTGGTGCAGCGCCTGCCGATGGCCGATGGCCAGGTGTTCGTGCGCCCGGCCACCCTGCGCGGGCTGTCGCCGGACCAGACCCTGGTGCTGGTCAACGGCCGCCGCTTCCACCGCAGTGCGCTGCTCGGCAACCGTGGCGCGCAGGCCGCCGACCTGGCGCAGATTCCGACCAGCGCGATCAAGCGCATCGAGGTGCTGCGTGATGGTGCCTCGGCGCAGTACGGCTCGGATGCCATCGCCGGCGTCATCAACATCATTCTCGAAGACGGCCCCGGCACCGAGATCACCGCCGGTTACTCGCAGTATGCGCAGGGCGATGGTGCCTCGCGCGACTTCAGTGCGCGCACCGGCTGGTCGCTGGGCGACTATGGCAGCCTGGTGCTGTTCGCTGAATCCTCCAATTCCGATGCCACCTCGCGCACCCGCCAGCGCCCGGATGCCATCGCGTTCCAGGCCGCACATCCCGAGCTGGTGGTACCCAACCCGGTGCAGCGCTGGGGCCAGCCGGAACTGGAAAGCCGCCGCGTCGGCTTCAACGTGAAGGCCAACGCCAGCGACACACTGGAGCTGTATGCGTTCGGCCTGTACAGCCACAGCGACGGCGTCAGCGATTTCAACTGGCGAAACCCGGATACCACCACCGGTGCCTACCGAACCACCACCATTTTCCCCGGCTGGAACCTGCGCTCGCTGTATCCGGTGGGCTTCAGCCCGCAGTACGGCAATGTCCAGAACGATCTGCAGCTGGTCGGCGGCCTGCGCGGCGAGATCACGCCCAAGCTGCGCTGGGATGTCAGCGCCTCGTATGGCCGCAACGCCATCGACTACAGCTTGAAGAATTCGATCAACGCCTCGCTGGGTCCCGCCAGCCCGACCGCGTTCGACCTCGGCCGCCTGACCCAGACCGAGAAGAACGCCAACGCCGACTTCAACTACGAGTGGGACGTGGCCGCGCTGTCCAAGCCGATCAACGTCGCCTTTGGTGGCGAGTTCCGCCAGGAAACCTACCAGGTCCGCGCCGGTGATCCGGCCTCGTACGCGGTGGGCCCGGGCGCGGCCGCGGGCCTGGAGGCCAATTCCAATGGCGCGCCGGGCTTCTCGGCCAGTCAGGCCGGGCAGTGGACCCAGCGCAGCAAGGCCGCCTACGTGGACATGGAAGTGCCGCTGGGCGAGCGCTGGAGCATTGGCGCGGCCAGCCGTTACGAAGACTTCTCCAGCTTCGGCAGCACGCTGGATGGCAAGCTGTCGGCGCGCTTTGCGATCACCCCGGACGTGGCCCTGCGCGGCACCGTGTCGACCGGCTTCCGCGCACCGACGCCGGCGCAGCTCAACACCACCAGCACCAGCCAGGGCCTGGACACGCGCACGCTGCAGATCTTCACCAGTGGCCGCCTGTCGCCGAACGATCCGCTGGCGCAGCTGCTTGGGGCCAAGCCGTTGAAGCCTGAAGAATCGCGCACCGCCTCGCTGGGCCTGACCTGGCGCACCGACCTCGGCCTGTCCGGCTCGGTGGACGTCTACCAGATCAAGCTCACCGATCGCTTCAGCCAGTCGGCCAGCTTCGCCATTCCGGCCGGTACGCCCAATCCACTGGGCTACACCTCGGTGAACTACTTCACCAACGACTTCGATACCACCACCACCGGCGTGGACGTGGTCGGCAACTACCTGCGCGATCTCGGCGCCGGCCGCATGACGCTGACCCTGGCCTACAACTACAACCGCACCCGCGTGGACAACGGCAGCACCTCGGTGGCCACCAACGAAACCCAGCGCGTGCTGTTCGAGGACCGCCTGCCCGAGCACAAGGGCAGTCTGACCGGCAGCTGGGACATCGGTGCCTGGTCGCTGATGGCGCGCATGCGCTACTACGGTGCCTGGACCGACTCCAGCGGCAACGCGGTGGGCGACATCTACCAGCGCTTCGGTGCGATGAGCTTCCTCGACCTGGCCGTGGGGTATCGCATCAACGAGCACCACAGCCTGCGCGTGGGTGCCGACAATGTGTTCGATCGCTACCCGGATGAGGCCACGTTCCAGGCCAGCCGTGGCCTGGTCTACTCGCGCAACGCGCCGTACGACACCGACGGTGCCAACCTGTACGCGCAATACCGGTTGACCTTCTGATGGACGCTCGTCGTCGTTCCCTGCTGCGCGCCGGTGCATTGCTGCCGGCCGCAGCGGTGCTGCCTTCACTGCCGGCCAGCGCCACTGCGCGTTACGCTTCGCCGATGGAGATTCCCGCGACGACCGTGGCGCCGGAAGTACTGGCCCGCGATGAAAACCATTGGGCCGCCGTGGCCAGCCACTTCGACATCACCGACGAAGTGAACCATCTGGAGAACGGCTACTGGGGCGCGATGGGGCGTGAGACGCTGGCCAGCTATCAGCGCCATACCGCCGAGGTGAACCGTGGCAATGCCTGGTATGGGCGCCGCACGTTTCCGGCGCAGTACATGGCGGTACAGCGGCAGGTGGCCGAGCTGCTGGGTGTGGGTGCGGATGAGATCGCACTGACGAGGGGGGCCACCGAGGCGATGCTGGCGTTGATTGGCGGCTACAACCGCCTGCAGCCCGGCGACCAGGTGCTGTATGCCGACATCGACTACGACAGCATGATCGGCGCGATGCGCTGGCTGCAGCAGCGTCGTGGCGTGCAGGTCGAGCGCATCGCGCTGCCATCGGTGCCCGACCACGCACAGATCGTGCAGGCCTACGAGACTGCATTCGCGCGATTGCCGCAGCTGAAGCTGGTGCTGTTGACCCAGGTCAGCCATCGCCACGGGCTGGTGCTGCCGGTGGCGGAGATTGCCGAGCGTGCACGTGTGCGTGGTATCGATGTGATCGTCGATGCCGCGCACGGGTTCGGCCAGATCGACTATGCGGTACCGCAGCTGAAGTCTGATTTCGTCGGCATCAACCTGCACAAGTGGATCGGCGCACCGGTCGGTGTCGGCGCGCTGTACGTGCGCAAGGGGCGCGTGGCGGACCTGGATCCCTACATGGGCGAGACCGACGATGGCCGTGTCGGCAGCCGCGTGCACACCGGCACGGTCAACTTCGCGGCATACCTGGCGCTGCCGGAAGCGATCGCATTGCACCAGCGCATCGGCGTGGCCAACAAGCAGGCGCGCCTGCGCTACCTGCGCGAGCGCTGGACGGTACCTGCGCGGCAGATGGCGCATATCGAAGTGCTGTCTTCGCCGGACCCGGCGCTGGCCAGTGCATTGGCCAGTTTCCGTCTGCGCGGCCACACCTCGGTGGAACAGAACCAGGCACTGCAGAAGCGCCTGTTGGATGAACATCGGATTCTCACCACGTATCGCGATGGCCTGGAATCGGGTGCCTGTGTACGGGTGACGCCGTCGGTGTTCACCCGGCCGGAGCAGATGGATGCGCTGGCGCGGGCCCTCTCTGCCTTGGCCTGACCCTGCGCTGGTAGGTGCCAACCAAGGTTGGCATCTACCGAAGCGGGTCCCGTAGATCCACGCCATGCGTGGATGCTCTTCGCCTACCGATCAATCGCCGGCAACGCATCCGACAACAGCAGCCGGTCAATCCGCCGCAACGCGCCTTCCAGCTGCCGGCGGTCCGCTGCCAGCCCCAGCGACAGCCGCACGCCGTTCTGATGCTGTACCCCGGGCGGGCAGAACGCCGATGACGGTGCGATCGCCAGCCCCTGCAGCTGCGCGGTACGCACCAGGGTGGCATCGGTCCACGGCGCCGGTATCCGGCACCAGGCATGCAGGCCCTCGGCACGCTGCAGCAGCGACGGTGCCAGCAGATAGCGCGCCATGCGCACGCGCTCGCGTGCTTCGCTGCGCACCTGCGCAAGCAACGATTGCGCCGAGCCATCCAGCAGCAGCTGGCTGGCCAGCGCCGACACCAGCGGATGGCCCATCAACCGTGTTGCCCGCAGCGCGGCTGTCATCGCTTCGGCGTGTGCGGCACTGGGGCAGTGCACGAACGCGGTGCGCAGGCCGGGGCTGATCACCTTCGACAGCGTTGCCACGTAGAACACATGGTGCGGCGCCAGTGTCGCCAGCGGTGTTGGCGCGTCCTCGGCAAGGTGCCAGTACGGATCATCCTCGATCGCCAGCAGGCCTTCGCGCTCCAGCACCTGCACCAGCGCCTCACGCCGCTGCAAGGGCAGTGTCAGGGCGGTCGGGTTCTGGCAGGTGGGGTTGAGATAGACCAGCCGCGCGCCGCTGTCGCGTGCCCGCCGCGCCAGCGCTTCAGGGCACATGCCGTGCTCGTCGCCGTCCACCGGCAGCAGCCGACGCCCCAGCGCCGCTGCGGCCTGCAGCAGCCCCGGATAGACCAGCGCATCGCACAGTATCGTATCGCCATCGCGGCCCTGGCTGACCAGGATCGCGGCCAGCGCCACCTGCGCGCCCTCGGTCAGCAGCAGGCAGTTGTCATCCACGGTGCCGAGCATCGGTTGCAGCCAGCGCGCCGCGGCATGGCGATCAGTGGGGTTGCCGCCACCCAGGTGATAGGTCATCAGGTTCGGTGCGTTGCTGCGCGCAAGCACGGCGGCGGCACCACGGCGCAGCGTCTCCGCCAGCGCGTCGGCATCAGGCACCGGCGGCACGTTCATGCTCAGGTCCACCACCTGGTCGAAGCCGGCCTTGGGCGGTGCGATGAAGCTGCCCTGCGGTCCGCGCGCTTCGATCAGGCCACGCTTGCGTGCTTCATCGAAGGCGCGGGTGACCGTGGTCAGGTCAATGCCCAGTTGCTGCGCCAACGCACGCTGCGAGGGCAGGCGCTGGCCGGGGGCGAGGCCACCGCGACGCACCGTGCGTTCCAGTGAGTTGACGATGCGCAGGTAGATCGGCCCGCTGTGCGCGAGCACGTCCTGCACCCACTCGCGCGCTGCGACATCCGGTCGCGGCATGTACGGAGCATGTCGGGGCGTATCGTTGCTTCCAACGGCGGGAGCCTGTCCATAACCATCGGTCGGTTCGGACAGGTGACCGCCGTTGTTGTTTGCGGCGGTCGCGCCACCCAGAGCCAGTGATGTCATTGCGCGTCCTCAGCGCTTGGCCTGCCACGGGCAGTAGCAGCCCACGGCAAGCAGTCCTTTGGGGCGCACGGTTTCACCGCGCACCAGTCTGTCCAGCAGCGGTTCGACGAAGCTGTTGGCCGAGTTGCAGACCATGCCGATGCTGTACGGCCCGGCGTAGGCCAGATGGCCCTGCCGGTCCCAGATCGCCACCGCAGGGCTGGCCGGGATGTGCTCGATGCCATCGATGGTCGGCAGGTTGATCACCTTGTTGCGCAGCGGCTCGGGCAGTTCGCCCTGCGTGCCAGGGCGGCGGATCGCGTAGAAGTCGATGCCGGCGCGGCGGTACATGCTGATCAGGTAGCTCAGGTGTGCACCGGTCTCCCGGTTGCAGACCGCACATGCCGGGTCCCAGAAATGCACCACGCGGATGCGGCCGGTATCACCGGCCAGATCGGCTGGCAGGCGCAGTTGCGAGTCGTCGAAGACGATGGCCTGTTCGGTGAACGTGGATTGCGCGCTGTAGCCGAAGTACTGCCACAGTGCAGCCGCCACGCCTGCCATGAACAGGCAGGCGAGGGCGATCATCGTCGGCAGCAGCCAGCGGCGGCGCGGCGCGGCTGCGCCCATCAGGAGTCTTCCCGGCCGAACTTGTGCACATATTGCTTGCGCATCTCGCGGCAGGAATCTGCCTGCGCGCGGCGCTGGATCTCGCTACGTGACGGATCCTCGCTGCGCTGCACGCATTGCTCGATGGCGTGGCGTTCGGCGGCCTGCACATCCACGGTCTGCGGCTGCAGGCAGACCCAGGCCAGTGCGGCCAGCATCAGCACCACAAAGCCACCGCACCCCGCCATCACCAGGTGGAACTTCAGTTTCTCGGCGCGCATCGATGCACGTTCCTTCATCCATACATTGCATACAAAATATCATCTTGTATGGATGGAGTGCCATCTACCCGGTTCAGACGATGGCGTTATGCCGGGCCTCGGGCGCTTCAGACAGGATCTCATTCAGCTTCGCCAGCGCTCCGGCCAGCGCGCCCTGGTCAACCGCGCCGCCCAGCGACAGGCGGATCGCGTTGCCCGGTGGCGGCTCCTCCACGCTGAAGGCGTCGGAGCTGGCGATGCCCAGCCCTTGTTCCTGGGCGGCCTGGATCAGCCGGTACTGGTCCAGCCGTGGCGGCAACGGCAGCCACACATGCAGGCCGGCCGGATGGGCCTGGGCACGGGCGGGCAGATACCGGGCGGCAATGGCCTGGCGCTCGCGCAGCTCCTGCTGGAAGCGCTGCACCATGTCCTGGGCCTGGCCACTGCGGATCCACTGCGAAGCCACCGCCACCATTGACTGGGTCGGCATCAGGGCGATCGCGCGCAGCGCGTCCAGCACCGGTTCCATCGGTTCGCCGGCCGGCACCACCAGGTAGGCGGTGCGCAGGCCCGGGGCCAGGCACTTGGACAGGGTGGAGATGTAGTAGACCGGGCAGCCGGCGTCGCGATGCGCGGCCAGCGGCGGCGCGGCGTCCCCGGCCAGCAACCAGTAGGGATCGTCTTCGATCACGGTCAGATCGTGGCGCTTGGCGACATCCAGCAGGGCCTGCCGGCGCTGCGCCGACATCGTTGCCGTGGTGGGGTTCTGGATGGTCGGCACCAGATACAGCAGGCGCGGGCGGCGCAGCTGGCAGGCTTCTTCCAGAGCTTCGGGCAGCATGCCTTCGGCGTCCATCGCCACCGGCACCACGCCCCGCTGCAGCACGCGCGCGGCGGCCAGCAGGCCCGGGTAGGTCAGCTGCTCGGCGGCGATCAGCTCGCCTGGCTGGGTGCGGGCCAGGATCAATGCGCACAGCGCGGTCTGCGCACCTGGGCAGATCACTACCTGGTCGGCGCCGACCGTACCCAGCATCGGTGCCAGCCACTGTACGGCGGCGGCGCGGTCCTCGCGGGTACCTGCGCCGACGTGGTAGCTCATCAGTTCGCCCTGGCCCAGCTGCTGGCCCACGTGCTGGAAACCGGCCTCCATGCCCTGCGCGAACGGCGCGCTGCCCAGCAGCGGCGGGATGTTCATGCTCAGGTCGACCGAGGTGCTGCGGTTGCCGGCCGACAGCGCGATGAAGGTGCCGCCGGCCCCCTGTGCATCCAGCAGCCCGGCCTGGCGCAGTTCGGCAAAGGCGCGGGTGACCGTGGTCAGGTCCACGCCCACCTGCTGGGCCAGGTCGCGCTGCGGCGGCAGGCGGTCGCCCGGGCGCAGCACGCCGTCATCCACTGCCTCGCGCACCTGCTGGGCAATCTGCAGGTACAGCGGGCCGGCGCCCTCGCGGAAGGGGCGGACCCAGGTGCGATTGGGGTGTTTCAGGCGGCGGCCGGCGGCAGGTGGCGTCATCGGTCAGATTTTTCCATACGTGCAGATGCACAAGTCCATACAATGCTGTATCTTGTATGGGCTTGATTGGAGTGGTTCGCCTGCTTGTAGGCGACCTCGTACCCACAGTGTAGCCGCTCCACGCCCGGGCGCTGCGCGCAGGCGAGCCGGTCAAGCGCGCTTCTTCAACAGGGTTGACCTCCAATGAATATCTGCTGGAACCGCATCCGCCTGGCGCTGGTCGCCCTGGCCTGCGTCGGCCTGTCGGGCTGTGACTGGGTGCTGCTGGATTCGAAGGGCATGGTCGGGCTCGCCCAGCGCGACCTGATCCTGATCTGCATCGGCCTGATGCTGATCGTGGTGATACCGGCCATCGTGCTGACCTTCGTGTTCGCGTGGCGCTACCGCGCCGGCAACACCAAAGCGAAATACACGCCGGACTGGTCGCACTCCACCAAGGTGGAAATCGTGGTCTGGGGCGTGCCGCTGATCATCATCGCGGTACTGGCGGTGATCGTGTGGAAGTCCACCCACGAGCTCGACCCGTACAAGCCGCTGGACGTGGCTGGCGAACCGCTGCACGTGGACGTGATCGCCACCGACTGGAAGTGGGTGTTCGTCTATCCGGACCTGGGCATCGCCACGGTCAACCAGCTCAACTTCCCGGCCAACCGCCCGCTGGCATTCAACATCACCTCCAACTCGACGATGAATACCTTCTTCATCCCGCAGCTGGGTGGGCAGATCTACGCGATGGCCGGCATGCGCACGCAGCTGCACCTGATCGCCAACGAGCCCGGCCAGTTCCGTGGCATGTCCGGCAACTACAGCGGGCATGGCTTCTCGAACATGAAGTTCATCGCCACCGCCAGCAGCAACGAAGACTTCGAGCGCTGGGTGGCCGAGGTGCGCAGCGCGCCGGACGCGCTCAGCTTCACGCAGTTCAAGGCGCTGGCCGCGCCGTCGAAGAACGCACCGGTGCAGCACTTCTCCAGTGTTGAACCACTGCTGTTCAAGAAGGTCATCGACCAGTTCATCGGCGTTGGTGAAAACACCGCTGCCGCCACCCCGGCGGGCGCTGCCGGCGGTGCCCAGGTTTCCCAGGAGTAACGAACATGTTGGGTAAATTGACGTGGGAGGCCGTGCCGCTGCACGAGCCGATCGTCGCGGTCACATTGGCGGCCATGGTGCTGGGTGGCCTCGCGCTGCTTGGCGCGGTGACGTACTTCAAGCTGTGGGGCCCGCTGTGGCGTGACTGGTTCACCACCGTGGACCACAAGAAGATCGGCATCATGTACGTGGTGGTGGCGCTGGTCATGCTGGTGCGCGGCTTCGCCGATGCACTGATGATGCGCGCGCAGCTGGCCGCGGCCGGCCCAGGCAGCGACGGATTCCTGCCGCCCGAGCACTACGACCAGATCTTCACCGCGCACGGCGTGATCATGATCTTCTTCGTGGCCACCCCGTTCGTGGTCGGCCTGATGAACATCATCGTGCCGCTGCAGATCGGCGCGCGCGACATGGCGTTCCCGTTCCTCAACGCCTTCAGCTTCTGGATCTTCGTGGTCGGTGCCGCGCTGATGATGATCTCGCTGGGCGTTGGCGAATTCGCCATGACCGGCTGGGTGGCTTATCCGCCGCTGTCGGGCATCGAGTTCAGTCCAGGCGTGGGTGTCGATTACTACATCTGGGCGTTGCAGGCCTCCGGCATCGGCACCTTGCTGACCGGCGTCAACCTGTTCATCACCATCCTGCGCATGCGTGCGCCGGGCATGACCCTGATGAAGATGCCGGTGTTCACCTGGACCGTGCTGGTCACCAGCGTGATCATCATCGCCGCCTTCCCGATCCTGACCGTGGCGCTGGGTGCGCTCACCCTGGACCGCTACCTGGACTTCAACTTCTACACCAACACGTTGGGTGGCAACCCGATGATGTACGTGAACCTGGTGTGGGCCTGGGGCCATCCGGAGGTGTACATCCTGGTGCTGCCGGCGTTCGGCATCTTCTCCGAAGTAACCGCCACGTTCGCGCGCAAGAAGCTGTTCGGCTACAAGTCGATGGTCGGCGCCACGCTGGCGATCGGCATCCTGTCGTTCATCGTCTGGCTGCACCACTTCTTCACCATGGGCTCCGGTGCCAGCGTCAATGCCTTCTTCGGCATCATGACGATGATCATCGCCATTCCCACAGGCGTGAAGATCTTCACCTGGCTGTTCACCATGTACGGCGGCCGCGTCGAGTTCAGCGTGCCGATGCTGTGGACCATTGCCTTCCTGGTCACCTTCACCATCGGTGGCATGACCGGCGTGCTGCTGGCCATCCCGGGCGCGGACTTCCTGCTGCACAACAGCCTGTTCCTGGTCGCGCACTTCCATAACACCATCATCGGCGGCGCGCTGTTCGGCTACCTGGCCGGCTTCGCCTACTGGTTCCCGAAGGTGTTCGGATTCACCCTCAACGAGCGCCTGGGCAAGTGGTCGTTCGCGTGCTGGGTGATCGGCTTCTACCTGGCCTTCATGCCGCTGTACATGCTGGGCTTCATGGGCATGACCCGCCGCATGAACCAGTACGACAACCCGGCGTGGACGCCGTACCTGATCGCCGCCTTCATCGGTGCGCTGTTCGTGTTCGCGGGCATCATCCTGATGCTGGTGCAGATCTACGTGAGCGTGCGCGACCGCAAGCGCAACCTGGACCTGACCGGCGACCCGTGGAACGCACGCACGCTGGAATGGGCCACGCCGTCGCCGCCGCCGTTCTACAACTTCGCCGTGGTGCCCAAGGCTGATGAGCTGGACGCCTTCCACGAAGCGAAAAAGCGTGGCCTGCCACCGCCGCCGAAGAAGTACGCGCCGATCCACATGCCGAAGAACACCGGCGTGCCGCTGATCCTCAACATCTGGATCCTGGTGCTGTGCTTCGCCCTGGTCTGGCACATCTGGTGGATGGCCGCGGCCAGCTTCATTGCGATGATCGTGACCCTGATCGTGCGGTCCTACGACGAGGACGTGGACTACTACGTCAGTTCCGAAGAGGTGGCGCGCACTGAAGCGGCCAACCTGGCCAAGCTGAAGGAGGTACGCGCATGAACCTGTTGACCCGCCCCGAGCTGGCCAGCGACACGCAGGCGCACGAGGACCACCACGAGCACGACCACAGCCACGAGCAGGGCGGCATGAAGGTGTTCGGCATGTGGGTCTACCTCATGTCCGACCTGGTGCTGTTCGGTTCGCTGTTCGCCTCGTATGCGGTGCTCAGCACCGCCTACGCCGGCGGCCCCACCGGCAAGGACCTGTTCTCGCTGCCGTTCGTGATGGCCGAGACCTTCCTGCTGCTGGTGTCCAGCATCACCTACGGCCAGGCCGTGCTGGCGATGCATCGTCACGATGCATCGGCGGTGCTGCGCTGGCTGGGCGTGACCTTCGTGCTCGGTGCCTCGTTCATCGGCATGGAGATCTACGAGTTCTCGCACCTGATCCACGAAGGTGCCGGCCCGAGCACCAGTGCCTACCTGTCGGCGTTCTTTGCCCTGGTTGCCACCCACGGCCTGCACGTAGCCAGTGGCCTGATCTGGATGGCCGTGGTGATGCACCAGGTCTACCGCCGTGGCCTGACCCCGACCAACATCACCCGCGTGTCATGCCTGAGCCTGTTCTGGCACTTCCTGGACCTGGTGTGGATCTGCGTCTTCACCTTCGTCTACCTGATCGGAGCCTTCTGACATGGCCCACGTCGAAACCTCGCGCGCCGGCAATGCGCACGGCTCCACCAAGTCCTACCTGATCGGCTTCGTGCTGTGCGCGCTGCTGACCGTGGTGCCGTTCGCGCTGGTGATGAACCCGGTGCTGTCGCGGCCGCTCACGCTGTTCCTGCTGGTCGGCTTCGCGGTGGCGCAGATCCTGGTGCAGCTGGTCTATTTCCTGCACATGGACCGCAAGTCCGAAGGTGGCTGGAACCTGGCCAGCTTCGTGTTCACCCTGGTGATCCTGTTCATCATCGTCGCGCTGTCTGTGTGGATCATCTGGAGCATGCACTACCACATGATGATCAACTGACCGTGGCCGGGGTGATCGGCACGGACCGCACGATCACCCCGGCACCTCAGCCTTCTTTTCCCCACAAGGGCAGGCCTGACCGAGACCCCGCCCGCGCCTGCGTTGGTGGTACCCGTGATGCGTCTTGCCATTGTTGCCCGTTCGTTGCTCTCTCCCCGTTTCCGCCTGCCGCTGCTGGCCGGCCTGGCTGCCGGCCTGCTGGCCGGCTGCAGTGCGCAGTCGCGCATGGACTTCTATTCCAAGGACATCGCCTGCGAAGAGCTCGGCCAGCACTGGTCGATGCCCGACAGCCACGGCACCATGCGCGGTCCGAAGCACCTGCAGGGGCAGGTGACCTACCTGTTCTTCGGCTTCACCAGCTGCCCGGATGTGTGCCCGACCACGATGGTCGAACTGAGCCAGGTGAAGCACCTGATGGGCAAGGATGCCGACCAGCTGCAGGTGGTGTTCGTCAGCGTCGACCCGGCGCGTGATACGCCGGAGGTTGCGCGCACCTATGTGGAAGCCTTCGACCCCAAGGCGATCGCCCTGGTTGGCAACGAAGCGCAGCTGGCCACGATGGCCAGTGACTTCAAGGCGTTCTACGAAAAAGAGCCCGGCCAGGTGCCGGACACGTACACGATGAGCCACATCGCCGGTGGCTACGTGTTCGACCGCCAGGGCCGCCTGCGCCTGTTCGCGCCCTACGGCATGCCGGTGGACAAGCTGTTCTCCGACGTGCAGCGCCTGCTGCTGGAGCCGGCACATCCGGCGGCGGGCAATGACGCGCTGGCCAGCTGCAGCCTCAAGCACAGCGACACGCTCGCCGCCCGCTGACGCTGGTGTGTGCCAACCTTGGTTGGCACAGGTGTAGAGCCGAGCCGATGCTCGGCTCCGGGCTCACCGTGCACCCTGCAAACAGCAGCCGAGCATAGGCTCGGCTCTACATGCTCGCCGCTCGGTGAGTGCCGACCGTTGGTCGGCACACTCCCACACCAATCCCCCGGCCGGCCAGGAGAGCCAACCGGCCGGGGGCACCACTCAACGCCTTACTTGGTTTCTTCCCACTGCACCACGTCCGGCTCGGCCGCCTTGATGCCGGCGGTCGACAGCAGCTTGGTGGTCGCATCCAGCGCCGCGTTCACCGACGGGTACTCCACAATCGCGCGGCCCGAGGCCTTGGACACCTTCACCACGGTGCCGCCGGTGGCGGCGGCCGCACGCTGGGCCGAGGCCGCATCGGTGAAGAACACCTTGACCCGCGAGGTCGCCACCACTGGCGCACCATCGTTGGAGACAGCGGCCGCAAACTTGCTGGCACCGGCATCCGCACGTGCGGCCACACCGGTAGACGCATCGGTGGACCGCTTGCTGCGGGTGCCGACGGCCGCCGCGCTGGCATCAGCCCCGGTGGTGATCCGGAACTGGCCGCCGCTGGCCTGCTGCACGGTTGCCGACGGCGCCAGCTGGAAGCGCGCGCCGCCCACATTGAACGAACGGCCGGTGGCCTCCGCCTTCAACTGCTGCGTGTCTACGGTCGACAAGGTCTTCGCCGCAGGTGTCTGGCCCGAGCTCTGTGCCCAGGTGGTGGTGGTCATCGCCGCGAGGGCGAGGGTGCTCAACAGAATGGTCGTCTTCATCATCAGTGCCCCAGAACGCGGATCTTGAAGAATTCGAGGTTGCCACGCGATGCAGCGTTCGCGGCCTGCCCCAGGTCGGTGACTTCCAGCGTCCAGGTGCCCGTGGCGTTCTCATCCAGGAAGGCATTGCTGGACAGCAGGTCCCAGTTGGTGAAGTTGCGCTGGACACCATTGAGGCCAGAGCCGATCGCGGTGAATGCCGGCTGCACCACGCTGCGCGTGCCACTGGGCGAGACCAGCACGAACTGCAGCTGGCGGGTGTTGCTGTGGTTGACCCGGAAGCCCAGCTGCACGCTTTCGATGTTGCGCGCGCCATTGGCCAGCTGGAAGGTCAGGCGTGCAGCGGCGGCCGAGGTGTTGCCGATAGCCACGGTGCGTGTCGTGTTGCGCCAGCCGCTGTCCACCAGTGCACCCAGCGACTGGAAGTTCTCGGCGACCTCAACTGCACGGGCGGCGTTGACCACGCCGAAGCCGTACCAGTTGCTGTAGGCGCGGCCGGCGGCATTCACCGTCCAACCCGGCACCAGCACGCGGCCATCGGAGTGCGTGACCGCCGCCCGGTTCGGGTCATTGCGGGTGGCGGTGGTGGCCAGGATGTACTTCACATCGCGGTAGGACAGGTTCGGATTTGTCTCCAGCAGCAGTGCCGCCACGCCCGACACCATCGGCGTGGCCGCCGAGGTACCGTTCATCTTGCCGGTGTAGTTGCAGGTGCTGTCGATGGCGGACTGATCGCCGTCCAGTGTATTGCGCAGGCTCGTGTTCTTGTTGCTGCCCTGTGCGCAGCCGGTGACGTCGGTGGTGAGAATGGCCGGATCGTAGCGGATCGCCAGCTGCCCCGGCACGACCTGCCGCTGCCAGCCATTCTCGCCGCCGAAGCCGGACACCCACAGCGCCGAGCCGGTGGACGAGTAGGACGAGCGCACGCCATCGGCGCGCACGGCGGCAACGGTGATCACGTTGAACAGGTTGTTGCGTGGATCGCGGCCGGCTGGAATGCAACCGGTGTTGCGGTTCTTGGTGTCTGCCGAGCAGATGTCGGTGCCATCCGAGCGTGCGCCGTTGTTGTGGTTGTTGCCGGCGGCTTTCACGTAGATGCCACCGCGCCCGCCACGGGTGCCGGACATGGCCTGCTCATAGGCGGTGATGTCGTTCTGGCTGTAGGCCAGCGGCAGGTTGGGGTTGCCCGGGCTGGAGCCCCAGCTGTTGTTGAAGACCCCCACGTCGGCCACTTCGGCGCCGTCCCACCACGAGTACTCGATGTTGGAGTTCGAATTGCCCTGGGCATTGGATGCCAGGAAATTGAAGCCCTTGAGTGTGGCCGCCGAGGCAACGCCGCGCACGCCCAGGTTGTTGGCGCCCACCGCACCGGCGATGCCGCCGACCATGGTGCCGTGATTGTCGCGGTCCGGATTGGACGGTGAAGGATTGTTGCTCTGGTTGGCGAAGTTCTTGCCCGCGACTGCCGCGACGTTGGCGGCCAGGTCCGGGTGGGCGATCTGCAGGCCGTCATCGACGATGGCGATGGTGACGCCCTGGCCACGGATGCCATTGCGGAACAGGCCATCCACGTTGAGATCGTTGCCGGCCACCGGCAGGGTATCGCCCAGTACGGCCTGCCCGGTGTTGAGCAGATGCCACTGCCGTCCGGCCAGCGGATCGGCCTGCTGGGCGTGGGCGGTGGCGGCCAGGCTGCCCAGTACCAGGGCAGTGGCGAGGGCCAGGCGCGCGGAGCGCGGTGGCGCGTTGCGTTGCGTGTGTCGCTTCATACACGAATCCTTCTGTTGTGAATCGGCATGGCAGGACGGCGGGGCGGAACTGCCCCATCGCAACGAGCCAAACGCGACACAACGAAGAACCCCCTACCTCTTCACACACCCAATCTGCAGATGTGCCAATTGCGTCACAAACACTCATTCCGCGGGGTAATGACAACTGCACATTTCTATAGAGCTCTGTAGAGCCGAGCCATGCTCGGCTGCTTTGTACATGTGCCTGTCCGATCAGCCGAGCATGACTCGGCTCTACAGAAGTGGTGTCATCGCGCTGCTTCACATCCCGCTGTGCTACTAAACCCAGAGCACCCCTTCCGCGTCGGAGCACGATGATGGTCAATCCGCTCGCCCAGGCCCATCGCGGCCTCGGCACCACGCTGTTCAGCCTGTTGAACCCGATACCCTTCGGCTTCTTCGTCGGCGCGCTGATCTTCGACGCGATCTATCTCAACAGCGCCGAGGTGATGTGGGGCAAGGCGGCCGCCTGGCTGATCACCTTCGGCCTGCTGATCGCCATCATTCCGCGCCTGATCAACCTGTTCGCGGTCTGGCGCCGCAGCGGTACCGCCACCCGCATCGACCGCATCGACTTCTTCCTCAACCTGGTCGCGGTGGTGCTGGCCATCTGGAACGCCTTCGTGCACAGCCGCGATGCCTATGCCGTGGCGGTGCCGGGCACGATCCTGTCGGCGTTGACCGTGGCCCTGATCGCCCTGGGCCTGATCCTGCTGTCGTTGCAGCCGCCGGTGCTGCAGGGAGGTCGTCATGGCTAAGCACATCCTGCCCACCGTCGCCGCGCTGGCACTGGCCGTCACCCTGTCGGCCTGCGCCGGCAAGGCTGAATACCATCCCGCCGACCAGTCCGGCGCAAAGCCGCCGCTGCCGGCGCCGAAGAACTTCCTGATGCCGCCGATGCAGGTGCCCAAGGGCGTCGGCTGGGCTGATGGACAGACCCCCACGGTGGCAGAGGGCCTGAAGATCGAACGCATCGCCGCCAACCTGCAGCATCCGAGGCGGCTGCTGACCCTGCCCAATGGCGATGTACTGGTGGTGGAAGGCAACGGCCCCGGCGAAGAACCGGTCACCACGCCCAAGCAGTGGATTGCCGGCAAGGTCAAAGCGCGCTCGGGCAAGGCCGGCAAGGGCGGCAACCGGGTCACCCTGCTGCGCCGCTCGCCGGGAACGAACACCTGGACCCAGCACGTCTACATCGAGGGCCTGCACTCGCCGTTCGGCATCCAGCTGATCGGCGACACGCTGTACGTGGCCAACACCGGCAACATCATGCAGTACCACTACGTACCCGGTGAAACCCGCATGTCCGACAAGGGCCGCGAGTTCACCGATCTGCCCAGCACCATCAACCACCACTGGACCAAGGAACTGCTGGCCAGCCGCGATGGCCGCAAGCTGTATGTGGGTGTGGGCTCCAACAGCAACATCACCGAGAACGGCCTGGCCGTCGAATACCGCCGTGCGGTGGTGCTGGAAGTGGACGTGGCCACCCGTGGCAGTCGCATCTTTGCGTCGGGCATCCGCAACCCGACCGGGCTGGACTGGGAGCCGAGCACCGGCAAGCTGTGGGCAGTTGCGAACGAACGCGATGAGATCGGTGCAGACCTGGTGCCGGACTACCTCACCTCGGTGAAGGAAGATGGCTTCTACGGCTGGCCCTACAGCTACTACGGGCAGCACGTGGACGAACGCGTGCAGCCGCAGCGGCCGGACCTGGTGGCCAAGGCAATCGTGCCGGACTATGCCATCGGCTCGCACGTGGCACCGCTGGGCCTGCTTTTCTACACCGGCCAGGCGCTGCCGGCGCAGTACCACGGCGGTGCCTTCATCGGCGAGCACGGCAGCTGGGATCGTTCGCCGCTGAGCGGCTATGAAGTGGTCTACGTAGCGTTCAAGGACGGCAAGCCGACCGGACGGCCGCAGACCGTGGTCAGCGGCTTCGCCTCGAAGGACGAGAAGACCCTGATGGGCGCGCCGGTGGGCATGGCGATGGACGCCGAAGGCGCGCTGCTGGTGGCCGACGACGTGGGTGACGTGGTGTGGCGGGTGTCGGCCAAGTAGTTCTGTAGAGCCGAGCCCATGCTCGGCTGCTCTTCGTTCGGTGCACGGAAACCCGCGCGGTGCGCGCGTAAGCCGAGCATGGGCTCGGCTCTACAGTTCCGCAGTACCGCTGCGGAACCCGCTGAACACCGACTCGGCGGCAAACCCGACGCCACCCAGCAGCACGCCGAAATACACCATCGTGGCCACCACGAAGGCGTAACCGGCCGCCACCGCTGCGCCATCGCGCTGGATGAAGCCGATGGCGAAGGACATCAGTGCCAGTGCGGGCAGCGTGTTGCTGAAGGGAATCGGGCCGGCCGGCGCCATCAGCAGCAGGGTGGCCACGACCAGCGCCAGATTGTTCAGGCGCATCATCTTCTTCGAACGCACCATCACCGCCAGGCGCATCGGCCGCGACAGCCGCTCCATGCGGTGCACCCACTTCAGTGCACGGCCAAGGTTGGCCTTCAGCTTGTCGGTGGCGATCTCGCGGCGCGCCAGTTTCTGCGGCACCCACAGCGGGCGGTTGCGTACCCGGCTCAGGCCGATCAGCAGGATCGAGGCGCCGAACACGGTGCTCAGCCCGGGAATCGATACGGGAATGATGAAGATGGCCGAGAGCAGGATCACGATCAGCAGCAGGCCTTCATCGCCCAGCGCGCTGAGCAGGGTACCGACGCTGACCTGTTCGCCGGGCAGCTCGTCGATCATCTGCTCGATCTGCTGGGCCAGGGGCGCGCTGTCGTTGGTTTCGGGGGCACGGTAGGTCATGCGTCGCAAGGTTCTCCAGGGAAGGGCGGTCAGTGGGCCGTCCTGCGGTGGGGGACGCACAGGCTCCTGCAGTATCCCGGCCAGCGTGGGCAAAGAGGTGAACCGGGCATGAGGGGGTAAACTGGCGTGCCCCGCACGAGTTGAACGCAATGGATATGGGCCGCAGGCAATCGACCATCGAACTGGTCGCCATCGACATGGATGGCACCCTGCTGGACCCAGCCCATCGGCTCACCGCCCGGGCCACGCAGGCGATTGCGCAGGCACGCGCGCTGGGCGTGCACATCGTGCTGACCAGCGGCCGCCCGGTGCCGGGCCTGGCGCCATTCCTGCACGAACTCGGCATCGATGGCGACGATGACTACTGCATCGCCTGCAACGGCGGCCTGGTGCAGCGCATCGGCACCCGTGAAACCGTGGTCGAGTACCCGCTCAGCTTCGCCGACTTCCTGTTCTGCGAGCAGGTGGCGCGCGAACTGGGCGTGCACTTCCAGGCGCTGGACAGCCAGCGCATCTACACACCCCACCAGGACATCAGCTACTACACCGTGGCCGACTCGCATCTTTCGCGGATGCCGCTGTCGTACCGCCGCGTGGCCGACATGGACCCGTCGATGTCCTTCATCAAGCTGATGATGATCGACGAGCCCGAGGTGCTGGACGCCGCCATCGCGCGCCTGCCCGGCGAACTGACCGAGCGCTTCGCGGTGCTGAAGAGCGCACCGTTCTTCCTGGAAGTGTTCGACCACCGTGCAGGCAAGGGACCGAGCCTGCAGAAGCTGGCCGAGCACCTGGGCATCGACCGCGCCAACGTGATGGCCATCGGTGACCAGGAGAACGACCTGACCATGCTGCAGTACGCCGGTACCAGCGTGGCAATGGGCAATGCCATCGACGCGGTGAAGGCGGTGGCGCGGTTCGAGACCAGCAGCAATGCTGATGAAGGCGTGGCGCGCGCGATTGAGCGCTTCGTTCTGCAGTAACCGCGGGTCCCCATGCTCTGGTAGGTGCCAACCTTGGTTGGCACACGTAAACGTCAAGCGCCGACCAGGGTCTATACCTGCGTATAGCCCACCCATCCCCACCGCTATCGGCGCTGTACCACGGTGCAATGGCGGATGCGGCAGTGCGATGCAAGACTTTCGCACGTCGAAATCACGCCATCGAATTCTGAGGCAGAGGATCGTTTTCCTCTGCCACTGACCGGCGCGGACAGCGCCGTCACACCCTCAACGCAATCGCACCGCCAGCCAGGCGCCGACACCGGCGCTGCAACGCGCTGGGCGTGCGCCTGCGCCGCACTCTCCCTGCACCTTGGATCTGCTCATGAACACCCCGCCCACGACGCGCCTCGCCCTGGCGATCATCACGGCCATTGCCGCCCCTGCGTATGCCGCCGACTCGGCCGAGACCGCGCACGACACGCCCACCACCTTGAATGCCCTGCAGGTGATCGCCACACCGCGCGGCGCCGCCGTTGCACCGACCCAGGTGGTTGGCCCGAACCGCTACATCATCAAGGCCGAAGACCTCGACGCGATGGTCAGCGGCAACAATGGCCTGGCCATGCTCAAGCAGGTGCCCGGCGCCAGCTACACCGCCACCGACGGCCTGGGCCTGGACATCTCGGCCACCAGCCTGTTCGTGCGTGGCTTCCGCATGAATGAAATGGGCATCACCTTCGAGGGCGTGCCGCTGAACGACAACGGCTTCCTCTCGCTCACGGGCACCAGCGTGGTGAACGTGGGCGTGCCCGATGGCATCGGCGCGATCACGGTCAGTCCCGGTGGCGCACCGGTCAGCGTGTTCTCCAGCAGCGTCAACGGCGGCAGCCTGGAATACCGCCTGCGCGAGCTGCAGGACACGCCCAGCCTGCGCGTGAAGCAGGGCGTGGGCAGCAACAGCACGCTGGTCACCACCGTGTCCGGGCAGAGCGGCCAGCTCGGTGAGCACGGCCCGAAAGTGCTGGTCGACCTGCAGCGCGTGTCCGCCGACAAGTACCAGGGCGAAGGCACGCAGAACTTCCTGCGCGGCGACCTGAAGCTGCAGCAGGACGTCGCCTGGGGAGATGTCACCGTGTTCCTGTCCGACAGCAAGGCCAAGGTCTGGGGCTACAACAACATCTCCTTCGACATGATCCGCAAGCTCGGCTGGAAGGCCGACATCTTCTACCCGGATTACGCGTGGGCCTGGTACGTGGCCTCGCCGGAGAACGCAGACAAGTCCTGCGGCGCCTACACCTGCGGTGAGCTGTCCGAACTGATTCCGTACGACACCGGCCAGATCACCCGCGACCGCGTGTCCTCGATCAACCACCGCTTCCAGATCACCCCGGCACTGCGTGGCAACGTGCAGCTGTACAACGCCAACAGCCACACCCAGGCCACGCTGACTGACCCGACCGTACCGTCGCCCAACGGCGCACCGTTCTCCGAACAGGTCCAGACGCCGCGCCTCAACCGCCTGGGCGGCATGGTCAACCTGCAGTTCGAGACCGGCGCGCACACCTTCACTGCCGGTTTCTGGCAGGAGAAGAGCAAGGCCGCGGCCAAGACCGAGTGGTACCAGCAGCCACTGCTGGGCGAGGGCCCGCCGCTGAAGGCCACCGGCCCGTTCGACGTGTACGGCCCCGCGTTCAAGACCGACAACGCATCGAGCTGGGTGACCCGCTCGCGCCAGTTCTACCTGCAGGACGACATCGTGCTGAACGACACGCTGAAGCTGGGTGTCGGCTTCAAGGCCGTGGACTTCCGCACCAGCGGTGGCGGCCTCGGTGATGCCAAGGACCGTCCGGTGAGCGGCACGCTGCGCGCGAAGAGCAACTTCCTGCCACATGTCTCGCTGTTCTGGAGCCCGACTGAATCCACCGATGCGTTCATCGACCTGGCCAACACCATGAACGGCTACCGCGTGGCCCAGCGCGGCAACATCGGTTACACCGCCTCGGCATGGACCATCACCGACCAGGAGGAGTTCGACCGCGTGGCCGGTACGCTGCGCCCGGAGAAGAACTGGAACCTCACCGTGGGCGCATCACACCGCTTCGACCGGCTGACGATCACCGGTGATGTGTTCTACAACGACATCCGCAACCGCCTGCTGTCGGCCGCCATCGGCACCCAGTTCACGCAGATCAATACCGTGCGGCTGATGCCGAAGATGCACGTGATCGGTGCCGACCTCGGCATCACCGCCGACTTGACCGACCACCTGCAGTTCTACCAGGGCGTGGCCGTGGCTCGTTCGTACTACGACAGCGATTTCGTGGTGGGCGATACGGTGTACCCGATCAAGGGCAATGCCCAGCCGGGCTACCCACAGATCTCGCTGGTCAGCGACCTGTCCGCCCACTTCGGCGACTGGCGCTTTGGTGCCACCAGCACCTCCTACCTGCGCCAGCCCTTCACCTACGAGAACGACATCCGCGTGCCCACGTTCTGGCAGGTCAATACCTATGCGGCGTATCGTTTCCGTGCGGACAGTGCAGTACCCGGGCTGGAGCTGCGGCTGGACGTGAGCAACCTGTTCAACCGCCACAACATCGGCACCGCCACCATCGCCGGCTCGTCGTTCTCGGGGGATTACCAGACCCTGCAGCGGAGTGCGCCCCGGCAGCTGATGTTCAGCACGTCGCTAACCTTCTAGGTAGATCCACGCCATGCGTGGATAGTTGACCCAAACCCGCCAAGACCCCCCCCTTGCGCAATCAACAGGGATTTTCTGGCGGCGACGCAAGGTTCCCACAATGTTGATGGGTCATCCTGTTGGCATGGCACAGCACAACCCGCGAACCCCGCTGTTCGGCATCCGGGGCCCAGGACGGCCCCGGCAGGCGCTGTCCGTAGCGCCTGAAATCGACCTGCGTGCCGAGTACCAGTTCTGGCACGTCTACGAACGCGTAGTCCGCCCGCTGCCCGGCGGTGGGCTGCGGAAGGCCTGGCTTGTGTGCCAGAAGGTGTATCGCGACCGTTGGCAGCACCCGGACGACAGCGACGAGGCGGCGTTGTCGAGGGTGGTGTTTGGCGGGAACATGACGGCTGACCGGGCGTCGGAGCTGGCGGAGCTGCACGCGCTGGTCAGCCGTCGGGTGGCGCTGCTGGCGAGGCGTGGGCGGATGGGTACTGCGGCTTGATTTGCAGGGATGCTCCTGGCGACGCCGGATTGCCATGAACCGCCCTGGCGCCCTCGCACCATCCGCTGCCATGACCTGCTATGGCATTGTCCCAACCGCTGTCATGACCTTCTCTGGGTAGAGTCGACTGTTAGTCGACTGCTCTACTCATCGGCTCCGCGGAAATCTGCGCTTCGCGCGCGAGTCGACTAACAGTCGACTCTACCAACGTCCTCTCCAACGGGTGCTTCTAAGGCTTTCCCCGGTCCAGCTGCCGGTACCCGATCGCCTCAGCCAGATGCGCGGTCTGGATGTCCTCGCAACCCGCCAGATCCGCAATCGTGCGCGCCACGCGCAGAATCCGGTGCATCGCCCGTGCGGAAAGCTGCAGACGCTCGATGGCCTGTTCAAGCATGTCCTGATCGCCCTCGCTCAGTAGGGTACACGCCCGCAGCGCTGCCGGCGGCAGATGCGCATTGAGCCCTCCACGCGCCTGCTGCCGGGCATGGGCGGCTTCCACCCGCGCACGTACTGCAGCACTCGGTTCACCCAGCGGCGTGCTCTCCCGCAGCTCCACCGCGTCCATGCGCGCCACGCTGATATGCAGGTCAATACGGTCCAGCAGTGGGCCAGAGACGCGCGCACGATAGCGGTTGATCCGTTCATCGCTGCACAGGCAACGGTTGCTGCGGTCACCGGCCCAGCCACACGGGCAAGGGTTCATCGCTGCCACCAGTTGGAACCGCGCGGGATACTGCACGCTGCGTGCCGCGCGGGCGATGCGGATGTGACCGGATTCCAGCGGCTCTCGCAGAGTCTCCAACGCACTGCGGTTCCATTCCGGAAGCTCGTCCAGGAACAGCACGCCGTGATGAGCCAGCGAGATTTCGCCGGGGCAGGGCGGGTTGCCGCCGCCCACCAGCGCCGCCGCACTGGCACTGTGATGTGGCGCCCGAAAGGGCCGCTGCCGCCATCGTCTTGGGTCCAGCCCTTCGCCACTCACCGATGCAATGGCGGCCAGCTGCAGTGCTTCGGCTTCCTCGGTATCCGGCAGCAGACTGGGCAGACGCGAGGCCAGAAGTGTCTTGCCGCAGCCAGGACTGCCGATCAACAACAGATGGTGCCCACCCGCTGCGGCCACTTCCAACGCGCGCCGTGCGTGCGCCTGCCCGCGCACGTCGGCCAGATCGGGCAGTGGCAACGGTGTCGTGTCTGCGCGCTCCACGGTTGGCAACAGGCGCGGATCGCCCAGTCCGGCGCAGCATTCCAGCAACGTACGCGCTACTCGCACATCGGCGTGCTCGGCCAACGCAGCCTCTGCGGCATTCCCCGGAGGCACCACTAGGATGCGCCCAGCCTCGGCGGCGGCAATTGCGGCGGGCAGTGCACCTGCTACCGGCCGCAGCTCACCGGTCAGGCCAAGCTCGCCCAGAAACTCATACTGCAGCAGCGACTGCGGATCGACCTGGCCGCTGGCCGCCAGAATGCCCAGCGCGATGGCCAGGTCGTAGCGCCCACCTTCCTTGGGCAGGTCGGCGGGGGCGAGGTTGAGCGTGATGCGCCGCTGGGGAAAGTCGAAGCGTGCACAGAGCAGGGCGGCACGCACGCGTTCGCGGGACTCGCGCACGCTGGTTTCGGCCAAGCCCACGATCTGAGTGACAGGCAGGCCGCCAGAGAGATGCACTTCCACCCGCACCAGCGGGGCATCGACCCCGGCGCGGGCACGGCTGTGGACCAGCGCCAGGCTCATGTGTGGTTTCCTGCAGAGGGGCGCTTGATCGTGCGGCAGGTGCGCTGCGGGGAGCTATCGGGAATTGCTGGTGAAGTGGCTAGGAGGATTCTGGCCGGTGTTCGCCTGGTGCACACTCGCCAGAGCACCCAGAGCACGCCTCGACCAACAGTGGCTCTGCGTCTTCCTAGAGCAACCGTCCCAGTTTCCGCTGAGAGTTCATCCAACGCTCGAAGCTGATGCGCGCGCGTTCGGTATCCGGCACTCGCCAGACTGCATCGATCATGCTGGCTACCCAACAGGACGACTGCTGATTGAACTGAGGAAGTCCGAACATGAAGATCAGGCCTTGACAGGGATGCTTCAGTTCGAGTAATCATCCGCATGAACGGAAGCTGAGTCGTTTGTCGCCCTTCATCCAAGGATGTAACGGACATGATTTCTGCCAAGGACCGGCGGGGGGAAAATGCTCCCTGCAATGTTTATCCGGGCTCGCCGCTTTGCTCGCTCATCGTTGGCTTGGCACTTGCGCTGGGAGTCGGGTTCCACGTCTCAGCCCAGGATGGACTCTTCAACTACCAAGAGTATGAGAAGAAGGTAAAAAGCGCGCAGTCGCTTGCCGCCATATCCGCAGATGAGGTATTCGGGGATCGAACTTCCGGCTTCGACGGCAGCACCGAGTTCCTCGTTGAAGACGTGTCCATACCTGGCAATTTCGACCTTCCGGTCAGCATCGCCCGCCGCTTTGGAGTTGAGGCCGTCAACCGAGGATCTCGCTATAGCGAGGCCAAAGGGCTGACGCTGTTTGACGATTGGGAAATCGTCGTTCCCCACATGTCGGGCGTATGGACCAAGGGGGCTGGATGGATTACGGGCGATCCAGGGGCGCAGACCACACAGCGTTGTTCGGTCAATAAGGCGCCCTACCTATTGGAGACCTGGGGCTATACCAATATCGGCTTCGGCATTGACGTGAAGTGGCATGGCGGAAATGGCGAGGAGCTTCTGATTGCCGACGATCCGTCCCATGCCACGGCACCAGGCTTGGAGGCGCCCAAGTGGATGACGGCTTCGAGAGCACGGTTCACCTGTTTGGCTGCAACACGAAACGGATATCCGGGCGAGGCGTTTATTGGACACACCCCGGATGGGAAGAAGTACTTCTTCGACTGGGGTGTGGAAAGGCCCTATGCAACAGCTCAGTTCAGTGATGGCGCTGCCAATCGTTCGGTGGGGCGTAAGCGGGTCTATCTTCTGGCGTCGCGTGTGGAGGACCGTTATGGGAATTGGGTGTCCTATAGTTACAACGGAGACAAACTCACTAGCATTCAGTCCAGCGACGGTCGCCGGATTGACCTGAGCTATGACGGCGACGGTCGGGTGACCAGCGTGCAAGCCAATGGGCGCATATGGCGGTATTCGTATGTTGGCGACACGGACGGGAACGACGGTGGCTTGTCCCAGGTCACGCTTCCGGATGGCTCGGCGTGGGCTTACAGTCATCGCGGACGCCTCCAGTCCAGTTTCCCTATCCGTAAAGCCGACGATGAGGGCGGGTGCGAAATACGGGCCGGTAGTGAGCCCCCTCCTACGCAGATGACGGTGGTCGCCCCCTCGGGTGCGCAAGGCATATTCGACTTTGAAATGGAGTTGTTCATTCGCTCCGATCCTTGCAATGGACTGACACCCTCGCACTACCAAGCGTGGTCTTTGAAGAAGCGCACCATCACCGGGCCCGGACTGTCTCCGATGGTCACTACGCGAAGCTACAACCTGCAGTTGCCGGGAAGCGGCCGCTGGTCCAGCCTGACCAAGCCGGATGGAACGCAGATTCGCGAGCGCTACGGTGCCAATCCAGCTCTGAACGAGCGAAAGCTCATGCAAAAGCAGGTTCTGGACGCAGCTGGCCAAGTGGAGCGTGACGAGCTCTACACCTATACGTTCGGTTCCGAGACCGGTCCGTTCAGTACGCGGGTCGGGCATTCCATCGGGGTGCAAGCGGGTCAGTTCTTGGCGGGCATGCTGAGCGCTCTCAGTGAAAGCACATTCTCTCAAGATGGCGATACCTACCGCGTGGTCTACAGCGATTTCGATCGCAAGGCCCGTCCGGCACGCGTGAGCTATACCGGTCCTTCTGGTACCAAGGCTGAGATACGAGAGCATCTGGATACGGCCAGCCCTTGGGTCTTGGATCAGGTGCTGAGTGTCAAGGAGGCTGCGTCGGGAAAGATCACCACACAGTATGCCTATGACGGTATGGCCAAGCCGAATGCCGTCTATCGGGCCGGGGCTTTGCTGCAGAGTGTTACTTATGCGGCGGATGGCACGATCAGTGCAGTGCGCGATGGAAAGGGGAACGAAACGCAGATCCAGGACTGGTATCGCGGCGTGCCGCGATTGGTCATCAATCCCGATGGCACCACCAATCGCATGTCGGCAGATGGAAACGGGTGGATCACTTCCACCACGGACGCGCTACAAAGGACTACTTCCTATCTGCACGATCCGATGGGTCGCGTGCGCGAAGTCCAACCGCCGGTCGATGAGAACCAGTGGGCCAAGACTACCATCTCATTCCGTCAGGTCGCGGCCGATGAGTACGGCCTTTCGCCGGGGCACTGGCGAGTCGATAACGCCCAAGGGGCACGGCGCCAGGAAACCTATCTCGACGCACTCTGGCAGCCGCTCCTGGTGCGCGAATACGATGCAAACAACGTCGCCGGCACGCAGCGGTGGGTCAGGAACGCATACGACAGCGAAGGTCGCCTGACGTTCACCTCTTATCCTTCAAGCGATAGCACGGTGGCGACCGGTACCTGGACCGAGTACGACGCGCTGGGGCGGAAGACCTCTTCGTCCCAGGACAGCGAGCAGGGCCTGCTGATTACAACCATTGGCTACAGCAGCAATGCCACCACCACAGTCGTGGATCCACTCGGCCATCAGACCATCACCCGATTCGATGCGTTTGAAGGCCCGGACTACGGGAGGCCTGCGCAGATCATTCGTGCCGATGGCAGCAAAGTCAGCATCAAACGAAATGCTTTTGGCCTTACCACCGAAGTAGCCCAGTCCGCCAACTAAAAGGCATGTCAAGGATGGCAAGCGTGAACGCTGAAAAACTGCGCATGGCCGCGGCGGTTCTGCTGGGGCTGATGATCATCTTCCTATGCCAAGTGGCACACGCTGACGCTTGGATTGAACTTACGGGGCCAGCCCAAACCTCCTACACGGCACCAGCAACCTATCAGTTGCAGCTCAAAAGTGGCGTCACAAGTACCGGCCCCAAAGCGGAGTATCTGGAAGACATACAGCTCACGCGCAATGGCCAAGTGATCTCCCGACTTCCGAACGGGACCTATACCGAGAACGGTCTGTCGGCGGGCACGTATCAGTATGTCTACAAGGCATTTGGCGTGCGCAACTTCAACGGCAATGAGTCTTCCCGACAACTAATCTCACCCACGATCACGGTCACGGTGGCGGCACCGCCAACCCCTTTCGACGGCGCGGAGTACGTCTCTGCAAGCTGGCCTAACTCGGCCGATAGAGGAACCCCATTCAGCGGTACCGTCACCTTCCGGAACACGGGCAACACAACGTGGCGAGCAGTGGAAGGCTATCGACTGGGGCAGGCCGAGCGCTACGTTTCCGGCGCTACGAAGCTAGGAATTGCCGAGGTTGCTGTACCTCATGACGTGGCTCCGGGTGGCACAGCGACGTTTACGTTCAACGGAGTAGCGGCCAGTGAGAACGGGCCGACAACGCTCCAATGGCAAATGAACCGGAATGGTGCTCGCTTTGGTAGCACCAGCAGCGAGCAGACCTTTGAGACGACCGGAAGGCTCAATCGCGGCGTCATGTATGAGCAAGAGGTTCCGACCAGCATGGAGGCCGGGCGGACCTATCGCGTCAAGCTGAAGTTCGTCAATACGGGCAATACCACGTGGTCGGCGTCTGCGGGCTATGCATTGGGTTCCTGGAATCCCAATGATAATGTCCGGTGGGGCAGGGCGCGGGTTCCAATGCCGAATGAAGTCAGTCCACAGCTGCCTGCGTTCTTTGAATTCGATGTGGTAGCTCCTTCATTGCCGGGCGTCTACAGCTTCCAATGGCGATTGCTGGAAGAGGGCAAAGAGTGGTTTGGTCGGGAAAGTGACAATGTCCAGGTCACCGTCAATGGGCCGCCGTCCAAGGTAATTGGCAATATCGATGGCGTCACCAGCGACGGTCAGATCCGAGGATGGGCGTGTTCGACGGGCATTGATTCGTCGATCGACATTCATGTCTACACCGGTGGAGCCGCCGGCAGTGGCGGGACGATCTTCCTGACCGGTAAGGCCGACTTGGCGAGTGAGCCGGCCGTAGCTACGTCCTGCAAGGCCGGAGGCAATCATCGCTTCTCGCTTCCAATGAGCAACGAGCAGCGCCGCCAGCGGGCTGGGCAACCGATCTATGTCCATGGAATTTCTCCCGTTGGACAACCCAACAACACCATTGATGGTTCCGGTGCGTTCGTCGTTCCCGCAGCGCCCAGTGGCACTCTGTCTGTGTCCCCTGCGATGTGCCAGATTGCAGCTGGTGCGCAGACCTGCAACGTCACCCTGACCTGGTCGGCCACGGACTCCCGTGCAGAACTCAAGCGTGATGGCGGTTCTGTGGTCGGCAGCGGAGCGAGCGGTTCCATCGTGGTGCCGATTGGCTCCGGCACGAATCGATTCACGCTTTCGGTCGCCGGCGATGCAATTGCCCAGGCGGCGGCCACTGCCAAAGCCGCTCCTACCTTGCCAGTCAATCCAGACAATCCGGCCCCGACCGTGGCCCGGCGATACGTCTACGACGACAACCTTCGGTTGTGCAAGGTCATCGAGCCAGAAACCGGGGCGACCGTGTTTGGCTACGATGCGGCCGGCAATCTTGCCTGGAGTGCGAGCGGGCTGGAGTTGCCCAGCCTGACCGAATGCAACCGTGAGGCGCCGCAGATTGCAGCGCGCCGCGTTTCACGCAACTACGATGCCAGCAATCGCCTGCAGACGGTGGTCTATCCCGATGGTCTGGGTGATCAGCAGCTTGAGTACACACCTACGGGCCAGCTGAAGACTGAGAGGGTCTTCAATCAGGACCGTGTGCCAGTGGTGACCACCCGTACCTACAACTCTCTCGGGTCGGTGGTCAGTCAGAGCCGTGTCATAGGCAGCGCGGGCGCCCGAACGCTGGCATTTGGCTATGACCACATGGGTCAGCATGTTCGTACGGACTACCCCGATGGCTACTCCGTCCAGCAATCCTTGAATGCTCTGGGCCAGCCCGTGCGGCTACAGGATGGCACTGGCGCCGTACTCGCCAGCAACATCGCCTACTTCCCCAGTGGTGAAACCGCCGCGCTGACCTACGGCAATGGCATCGTACGTGGCGTAACCGAGAATGCGCGACAGTTGACCAGCCGCATCGTTGACAGTGGCATGGTCGATCTGAACTACAGCTATGACGCGACGGGAAACATCAGCCAGATCAGCGATGCCGTACGCGGCGACTCCTGGAAGATCAGCTTGGGCTACGATCGCCTTGATCGATTGATTCAGGCCCGCGCGCCGGCATTTGGTGGGAATGGGCAGTACACGTTCGGCTATGACACGTTGGACAACATCGTCTCGATGCGATTGCCAGGGAAGCGGGAGCGCACGTTCCATTACGACACCCGCAATCGCCTGGAACTGCTGCGGGACCCCAGCGGTAACGGCGTCTCTGGGTTCTCCTACGACGCGGCAGGCAATCTGGCGGTGCGTAACGGCCAGACGTTCACCTACGACATGGGTGGCCAGCTCCGTTCCGCCGGAGATGTACAGAAATACTTCTACGACGGAGCCGGACTGCGTGCTTACGCAACAGCATCAACGTCGGCACCGACATCAGAAAATTCACCCATCTTGGGCCAGGCGCCCATCACGGGTAGCCACAACTGGGATGTATCCATTCCAGAGCGCGGTGGCGGTGAACTTGGTTTCTTGGCGAGTGATCTGGATCGCTCCTGGCAGTATCTCGTGGGTGGGGAGCTGATCGAATCCACCCAAGGTGGGGAAACGTCCGACTACATCTACCTCGGCAAGAGACTGCTGGCTATTCGCACCAGCTCTGCCACGGGGGCAACGCTCACCTATCTTCATCACGATGCACTCAATACGCTTGTGGCAACGAGCAGGGCTAATGGAGAGGTGCTGACGCGTCACTTCTGGTCACCATATGGAGAGGCAGACGCGGCGCCTGCTGCGAAGATTCCAGGCTACTCAGGCCATCTTGCGGATCCCGACACGGGACTGGTCTACATGGGGCGGCGCTACTACGACCCACAACTGGCGAGGTTCATTTCTCCCGATCCGTTAGCTGCTAGCACCTCCGGAGGGCCAAATTTCAATCGCTATCGGTACGCCAGCAACAACCCATTCCGATTCTCTGATCCCACGGGCGCGTGTGACCAGGCAACCGGGTCACATATGTGCAATGGCAGCTGGTTCGCCGGGGCAAACCTGACCGGTGCGCCGTCGCCGACACCTGGCGGAGTGCCCCAGCACGATCCCAACGCCCCCGCGCCTGCAGAGACCGTCAAGGCTACAGGCCTGGGTGCCATTGAGGAGTACTTTTCTGAACGGAATTTCTTCATCGGACAGGGGAGCTTGACCGATTTCGATGCCGTGTCGGAGGCGATCGTCGTTCCGTTGATGAACTCTCCAACGGGATCAACGGCTGCTGGTGGCCTCAAGCTCGCCTCCATCATGGTAGTGCTGCGTGGGGGCAATGCAGCGAGAGGCTTTGGGAATCTCTCGCGTGCGGGTGAGTTTGGCATTGCATCCTACAACTCTCTGAAGAGAATGGTAGGTACAGGGTCTGGGTTACAAGTTCACCATCTTATTGAGAAGCGGTTTGCAGGTGTTATGCAAGTGAAGGAGGGTGAAATGCTTTCGGTTGTGGTGACTAGAACGGAGCATCAGGTCTTTACCAATCAGTGGCGATCGATGTTTCCGTATGGCAGGCCGCCACCGAGCCAAGCCCAGATAATGGACGCCGCAAGGTCAATTTATGCCAATCATCCCGCCATCCTTAAATCTTTGGGACTCTGATAGCATCGTGACATGAAGATCAAGTATCGATTTGCTTTCACTTGGAGTGAGGCACGTGCTTTGCAGCTCCGTGCTCTAGGTTTGAAGGTTCAGCCCCCGGCTGATCCTCGTCCTGAAGTCGGTGGTATTGCTGTGAGCTTTGCTTTGGAAGGTGCGCCAGGGTGGAGTGAAGCTTGTAGCTTGATTCGCTCGTGGAATGGTGCAACTTCTGTGACCACGGAGTTTACTGCTGCGGAGATTTCGGAAGCCGCACACTGCGCGCTTCAGGTTGTCCACGCCAGCGGCTACCCACAGCCAGAAAGAGATTTTCTGTATCTTGAGCAGGCGTACGACCTGAGCGCGCGATGTCCAAAATGTGGCGAAGGCGCAGTTCAGGTGGCGCCGTTCCGGATCAAGAAGACGTTGAAGTGGGGGCGGAATGCCTTTCTGAAGCTGAATTGGGTAGAGGAAGCTTGCTTCATGCAGACTTCCGTTTGGTCAGAACATCTTCGCCCCCTGGGTATCGGAGTGCTTCCGGTTGAGGACACCAAAGGAAGCCTCTTGGATGAGGTTGTTCAACTCGATCTTGGGCCTGTGGTTCCGCTGTGTATGGGCGAGCTGGATGGAGTTCGTTGCGAGAAATGCGGCAGGGAACGCTACCAATGGCATGACCGCGGCTTTTTCCCGTCAATCAAGAACCCTCCAGATGTGCCGATCTTCCGTAGTTCGCAGCGTTTCGGGGTCGAGCATCAGTCGGCGAACGCAATGATTGTGAGTGCGACAGTAGCGAACGCCATCAGAGCTGCAGGATTGAGAGGTGTCGAGCTCTGGCCTTGTGCGCCGGCAGGATAGACTTTGCAGAGCAGTTAGGCGGTGTTTCAGAGCATGGTCATATTGAGGAATGTGACAAGCGCGTCTGCATGGTGGATTTCCACTTGCCACTTGCCACTTGCCACTTGCCGCCGGCGCCGCCGCACTGGCGCTGTGGTGCCCGGAGTGGAGGCTGCCGCCATCGTCTTGGGTCCAATCCATCAGGTTGCGCCGGCCTCGGCCGCCACAATCGCGGCCGGCAGTGCGCCCACCACCGGCCGCAGTTCACCGGTCAGGCCAAGCTCGCCCAGGAATTCGTACTGCAGCAGCGACTGCGGATCGACCTGGCCATTGGCCGCCAGAATGCCCGGCGCGATGGCCAGGTCGTAGCGCCCACCTTCCTTGGGCAAGTCGGCAGGCGCGAGGTTCAAGGTGATGCGCCGCTGCGGAAAGTCGAAGCGGGCGCAAAGAAGGGCAGCACGCACGCGCTCACGGGACTCACGCACGCTGGTTTCGGCCAGGCCAACGATCTGGGTGACAGGAAGGCCGCCAGAGAGATGCACTTCCACCCGCACCAACGGGGCATCGACCCCGGCGCGGGCGCGGCTGTGGACCAGTGCCAGGCTCATGTGTGGATTCCTGCAGAGAGGCGCTTGATCGTGCGGCAGGTGCTCTGCGCAGGGATATCGGGATTTGCTGGTGGCGCAGCTAGGAGGATTCCGACAGGTGCCTGGAGCGTGCCTTGTTCCTGTGCGGAAACCCGTCTCTACAACGTGAGCGCCGGAGATCGCCCGGTATCAAGTGGATCGGCGTTGATCAGCCAGAACTGCTGCCATCAACCCATCCGCGGCCCCGGCCGGCTCTCTTCCTGCTGCCGCTCCTGGGCTTGCGCCAGCTGCTGCGACCGCTCCCGGTCCTGGCCGCCGAGGCTCCGGTTGGCCGCTGCATACTGCTGCTCCGGTGCGACCGCCAGGGCGTCCTGTGTTGGCATCTGCGCCCGGTTGGCGGCGGGGTCCGATGACGCGCCCGGTCCGGAGCGTGTCACGAACAGCGTGGTGCCCGCAGCACGGGTATCGGTGGCTTCACTCAATGCCGCGTCTACTTTGTCGCCGGGCTTGAACCCGGCGTCTGCCGCAAGCCGGTAGGCGCTGGCCAGCAGGCGGTCGCTGCTCTGGTCCCACGGCTTGTTGTTCTTCTCATCCAGCATCGCTACCGACGAGCGCAGCTGTTCCAGCAGCCCGCTGCCATCTGGGCGCAGGGCTGTGCTGTGGTGCCGTTCTACGTCAGCGTCGTGCTGCGTGGCAGGCCTGGAGGTGTGTGGCGGCGATGCATTCGGTGCGGGCTCAGGTGAAGTTGGCGCGCGCGGCAAGGCATCCGCGGGCTGCTGTTCGGCAGTCGAGTGCTGCACGTGTGCCTGAGCAATCTCCTCTGGCGTGGTGATGCAAACGATCTGCATGCGCTCGTCATCTTTCCCAGCCAGTGTGGCCAGCGAGCCATCCTTCTGTACCTGCAGCGTGAACGTGCCGAAGTCGGGCACGGCGCGTGCGTGATCCTGTGCAACGGCGGCTACGGCGTCATCAATCTCTTCGGCACTGTGCACAATGCCGGCACTACGGTAGGCGTCCACCACCTGGCTGCGCAGGCTGTACTCGGTTGGCGTGGGGTTGGCCCGGGCGATGTCGGCCATGGACGTCAGCTCCTGTACGCCGGCCTGCTGGCTCTGTCGCGTACGATTGAGCTCCTCGATGATGCTGCCCTCGGCCGGGTTGGTGCCGTACACCCAACCCGGCGTTTGCCACTGCCCGTTGGCGTCCTGCGTGTACTTCTCGCCGTTGGAAGCGTGCAGGGGCTGCGCCTGGGTCAGCGCGTTCGTGATCACCTCCGGTACCGGCTCAATGGTGGCGAACTCGTGCCAGTTGTACTGGTTGAACGCCACCTGGTAACGGGCGGCGAGCGCCTCCGGCGTGTTCAAGGCGTTCTGGGCAATGATGCGCTGCGATTCCCGTTCCAGTTGGCCGGATTTTTCCGGGCTTACGGGCACGGTGTAGTCGAAAGGGACGCGCCCATCAATCATCGAGTGGATGGAGAGGTTCCATTCGCCGTTGTGCGGATTGCGCACGTAGTGGCGGTTGGTTTCAAACGGCTCGCGCGGCGGCGTGCTCTCGCCGCCTGCATCGAGCTTGAAGGGGTTCTGCGGCTTGGGCAGGTTGGCCATGCCCAGTGAATAGGAGTCGTTGGCGGCTTTGTAGTTCAGTTCATCCAGCAGCCGGCCACCGGCGACCATGGTGGTCTCGCGGTAGCTTCCGTCGGGCTGCGGCGTGCGCACGCTGCGGCTCCAGGTGCCCTTTGCATCTTCCGGATCGCGGCTCCATTCGTTGCCGTTGCGGTCCACCTGGGTGTAAACGGCTTTCTTGTCCTGGTACTGGGCCCAGTACTCACCGGCAAAGCCACCGGCCACCCCGCCCAACAGCCCGGTAGCCAGCGCACCTGGCCCGGTCCACGAGCCGGTAACCAGGCCGTACCCCGCGCCCAACAGGAAGCCGCCGCCAAAGCCGCCCGCGGTACGCCCCACGAAGTGGGTGGCAGCAGATTTTGCGCCGGCGTCGTTGCCCTCGCTGCGCAACTCGGCCACGCGGTGGCCGGTGATGGCGAAGTCCACGGCCAGAGCGGCGACGCCAGCGGCACCGAGTACGCGCGCGCCGGTAATCTGTCCGCGCCCGGTGGCAGCTTCGGCGGCACCTTCCGCAGCGCCCGTTCGCCCAGCAGAGCCAGCCAGTTCCGGAGCCGTGGTTGCCGGGCCAGGGCGCACGAGGGTCAGTGGCATCTCCGGGTTGAACGCAGTGCGTACCCGGGCGGCGGTCTGCTCGCTCAACGGCAGGCGGCCGCCCTGGTTGGCCTCTTGAATGGCGGTGCCCAACGATGCGCGGCCACCCCAGCGCTCGCTCAGGGTGGAGTTGCCGGGTTCGTCGATGGCATCCAGAGCCAACCTCACATTGGCCTCGGACTGGGTGACGCCGCGCCAGCGTAACTCGGACGGATTGAGCGTCTTCAGTTCCGCGATCTGCGTGGCGTGGGTGCGCTGGTAGCCGTCCAGATCAGAGAAGAAGGTGCGGACCTTGGCGTTGGCTTCCGCCGGGGTCATGTTCTCGGGCGTGTTGGTGACCAGGTCGCCGTTGAGGATGCCGGCGCGAAGCGTGAATTCCAGGTTCTGGATGCGGGCACCCATACGCTCGGCGGCGGCGGCCCGCACATCCGGCGGGGTCTCCTTCGACAGCAAGGCTCGGCCATCGGATGTTTCCGCGAGGTCGTCGAGAACGAACTTCAGTTGATCCGAGTACGCACTCAACGGGCCGCCCGAGTGTGGCGAAATACTCAACCTGGTCGCCAGCGCAGGGTTCGCGGGCAGGTTGAGAATGTTGTTGGGTCCGTGGAGCGCGAAATGACCGCTCCTGGCAAGCGACTTCAGTAGCTGGCTTTGCTCGAACGCAATCTGTTCGATCAGATGGTGTCCCTGAAAAACCGGTGTGTCGGCCATGCGCACCACCTCATTCAAGAATCCGTTTGAAAGAGCTCGTCTTAAATATCGGCTACATCGCGCAGCCGTACGCCGGAAAAGCTGGTGGCACTCAACGCATCAAACATCACGCGGTCGCAGATGGGCGGTGCGCCCATGCGCTCCTGGCGGAAGATATGGGCATCCCCCACAACATCCTGTTTAAACACCAGGCTCGCCCCGCCGACAAGGCTGTAAAGCTTCTCGTCCTCGCCGGTCTGATAGTTGTGGTCGAGCTTGATCCTCACGCGGGAAGCGGCTTCGTCCAGGGCATCGAGCCTGCGCAGCACATTGCCCAGGTAGTACTGAGGGCCGGGGCTGCCGTCGGCAAGGCTGAAGTCGCAGGCCACAAAGGCAAACGCCGCGGCGTCCAACTGCTCAAACAGCTGCTTCAACGGCTCCGACACAATCCAGATGCCAGCGAGCTCTTCCAGATCGCGTGGCATTCCGCCCTTCTCAGGTACATGAACCAGGTGGGGGCGCTCGGGATACTGGCCTGGCGTTCCATCAGGACGCGAGATGACATTCATCCCCGGATCGATCAGCTTCTCTTCGTTGGCGATCTCTATACCGGGAACCCCGCCGTTGCTCAGCAAGCCTGCGTCAATCAGGAAGAATTCGCCCTTGTGAGATGCGGCTTCGGCTGAAACTTCGGTGGCGGTCGATTCGGTCACGGGGGCTTCCATCATGGATGCGGGGGTAGAACGGGAAAAGCCGTTGAGCCGATGCTAGCGGGGCTTCAGCGCAGCCACAAGTTGCGCCGAAACGGTGCCGGCGGCACGTGATTCACGCGATTCTTCGGGGACGTCGGAACAATGCCGAGGATGATGCTGCCATTCCTTCCACTGCCTGCAATGGTCTGCTGGACGGACGGAATGACGAGGGAGGTTCCGGCCAAGGGCGGCCTGGGTCCCTGAACGTGCATCGCTGGTCATCAGGCACCGACCTGTCAAGGCGCCCAAGCCGTGCCTCGACCCACGAAGGCTCCGCACGCTCCACCAACAACCGGCCCTCACTCTGGTGCAGATCCAGCCACCGCTCGAAGCTGGCACGTAGACGCTCGATGTCCGGCGCCCGCCAGCGGGCATCGGCAGGCATGCGGATCAGCACGCGCGAGGGCGCGTTCTCCACGTCCAGCACCACAACGCCCTTGCAGCGGATCTCGAAGGACGTGGTTCCGGCATAGCGCGTGCGCAGTTCAAAGCCTTCCTGCGCCTTCGCAGTAACGAAGCCCAGCGCATCACTGTGCAGCAACCGGTAATCGACCGGTTGCAGCTTCTGGTAGGCCCACACCTGATCGCCCGCAGGCTCGGGCCATCCCACCCACACCGCCCCCATGATCGAGGCACACACCGTCGCAGCGGCAAGGCCATGCTTCTTCATTCGTCACCCCGCACAAAAGCAGAACGTCACATCCACAAGCGCGTCCTCAGTCCTGTGGCCGAACCCGCTCGTGGATGAAAGCGGTAAGTGCCAGGTCGGCCATCACCAGCCCCTCCATCACCCGGTCGCCCACGTACTGCTCGGGCTCGCCGTTCTGGCGCGTGCGTTCGGCCGCCAGCAGGATTTCCTGCACGATGCGCTGGCCGGTGAGCGCGCAGTCGGCGTCGGACAACTGCATCTGCCGGCTGCGCAGGTGATGGCGCTCGGGCCAGGGCTGACCGTCAGCCGCAGCGCCCGCGCCGATGGCGTGCAGGATGGCGATGAGGCTGTTGGGGTCCAGGGCCGGGGCGCCCGAGGGCGCTTCCTGGATGGGGCGCGGGGGAGGGGAGTGCGGCGTGGTCATGGCG